>BNVZ01000016.1 GCA_025998475.1 Endomicrobiia bacterium
AAGCGCCTGTATTGCCTCTTTTTACGGATTTTGTGTGATATATCATATCCTCAACAGTAACAGGAAGAGTATTTTCGTAACCAAGCTTAACATTACCTAAAGAGTCTCCTACAAGAAGCATATCGATATCCTGCGAAGAAATAAGTTTTGCCATAGTATAATCGTAACATGTAAGCATCGTTGTCTTTTCGTTTAACAGTTTTTTATTCATAATTGTTATAACAGTTTTTTTATTCATCATGGCTCCCATTTTATTTTTTATCAAGCCATATCTGCCTAAAGATATTTGACAACACATGTTGTGAGTGTTACGACTGTTATATGGGCTGGCTCGAAGCAACAGACCAAAAAAAACGCCCAGATTACCTTGGCGCCTAGGGAGGTTTTAATTCTGCTGTTGTCCTAGTTACTTTGAGCTTGTTGCCAACCAGGGATTTTTACGAATTAAAACCAACAAGCGATGTTGTAAACTTAAAATTTGGGTCTAATATGAAAATCTATATTCTATTTCTCCGGGGGCGATAACATTTAACTCATTACGAACCATTCTTTCTAAATAAGACGGCTCATTTTCAAGATAACGTATTCTTTTTTTTAACAAACTATTTTCGTTCAGCGCATCTTTGATGCTTGCTTTCAATTTATTCTGTTCAGAAAAACGTCTAACAAGAGATCTGTTTCCATCATTAAACGCTAGAATTAATAAAGCAATTACAAAAATAATATAACGTATTCTGAATTTTTTCATAACAAAATTATCCGTCTTCATCTATTCCAGTAGAGAAACGAGTAAGGATGAGCTATTTTATACTTGAAAAAGCAGTCTTGCCCAAATAACTTGCTTTAGAACCTAGTTCTTCTTCAACTCTTAAAAGCTGATTATATTTACACATTCTATCCGTTCTTGACGCAGATCCAGTCTTAATTTGCCCTGTATTAAGAGCAACTGCAAGATCAGCTATTATGCTGTCCTCCGTTTCTCCTGAACGATGCGACATAATTGCCGTATAACCCGCCTGATATGCCATTTGCACAGCAGCTACAGTTTCTGAAAGAGACCCTATCTGGTTAACTTTTATAAGAATTGAATTTGCAATACCTTTATCAATTCCTTCTTTAAATATTTTTGTATTTGTGACGAAAAGATCATCGCCGACGAGTTGAAGTTTTGATTTTAAATCGTTAGTTAAAATCTTCCAACCGTCCCAATCAGATTCACTTAAGCCGTCTTCTATGGATATGACAGGATATTTTGACAAAAGATCTTCGTAAAAAGTAATCATATCTTTTGAAGTTTTAACTTTATCTTTAACTTCTCCCTCAAGGGTATACTTATTATTCTCATAAAGTTCGCTTGCAGCTACATCTAAAGCAAAAACTATATCTTTTCCAACATCGTAACCTGCCGCTTTAACAGCTGTGCATATCACCTCTAGAGCTTGAGCGTTGGAAGTTAGATTAGGAGCAAAACCTCCTTCGTCTCCTACTCCAGTCGCATATCCTTTTTCATTTAAAACTTTTTTTAAACTATGAAAAACTTCACAGCCCATTCTTAAGGCTTCATGAAAATTCCCTGCGCTTACAGGCGCAATCATAAATTCCTGTAAATCAACATTGTTGTCTGCATGTTCTCCGCCGTTAATAATATTCATAAGGGGAACAGGCAAAATATATTTATCACTTTTAATATTGTAGATTTTTCTTACATATTCATATGTGGAAAGTTTATTTGAGTCCGCTCCCGCTTTTGCACAAGCAAGAGATACGCCTAATATTGCATTAGCTCCTAAATTACTTTTAAAATCCGTGCCGTCAAGCTTTATCATTATGTCATCAATTTCTTGTTGCTTTGTTATTTCAAAGTCTATGAGCTCAGGAACAATTAATTTATTGATATTCGAGACTGCTTTCAATACTCCTTTGCCTCCAAATCTCTTTTTATCACCATCCCTTAACTCCAAAGCCTCTCTAGAACCTGTCGAAGCTCCTGAAGGAACTGCCGCTCTCCCAAAAGAACCATCATCAAGAGTCACATCAACTTCGACAGTTGGATTGCCTCGCGAATCGATAATTTCTCTTCCTGTAATTTTCTTAATTTTTGCCATAATACTAAGGATCCTCCTATTTTTAGATTACTTCAAATTTTATTTATAGTTAACTATAAAGACTGTTGTTGCTCAAGCATTTCAAAAAATTTAGTAGAAACATCTTTAGCTAGTAAGCTATTATTGGAAATAACTTCAACTTTTGTTTTACCAGATCCTTCATCTGTTATAAAAATACCTACTTCGGTTGAATCCAAACAACACTCAAAACTCTTTGAAAAGTCAAAAGCCACTATATACCCTTTTTTGGAATTTTTATGAACAACTCCTGCTTTAAGTTTTTCTATTATTTCCAAACTTTTGTTAAAACAGTCTTTTTGCGACGTATTAAAAATTTTTTCGAATCGTCCAGTTTTTTCTTTTTCAAATTTCTCTACGGATGAACCAAGAAAATTTAAAGATCCGATGGAAACCTTTGCCGTAACCGCAAAACCTTCTCGTGAACCGAAATATCCTTGTAAGCCTAGACCTGCGCAAATATCACCGGTATTATTCTTCATCGTTAGGCCAACCTCATATACTCTTGTACCGCCTTTAAGACGCGTAGCGTCGATATTTTCATCTGCAATAGCCCAATTAACATCTCCGCCAAATTCATATTCATACGCTCCGCTGCCGTAAAAACTAACCGCTGAATTTGCATTGTATAACAATTTTGTTCCAAGCCTGAGTTTTTTTGAATCTACATCAAAAAATTTAATACTCCTAACATTTTCACCTTTTTGTCGCATAAAAAAATATCGCCCATATGTATCAAGCCCGAAACTGTCATTAAATTTATGCAAGTACCCTAAACCCGCATGCCAGCCAAGGCATAGGGAATCGTATTCATAATAGTAAATAGAAGGTTGCTCAAAATCAGTTTTAACATTCCCTATATGCCCCGATAATTCGCCACGCAAATTATTTTTAAAATCAAAACGCCCAAATAAACCACCCCCATGATACTTATTGTTGTGACCTTTTACTGACACAAATGGCTGAAAATAATGAGATACATCAACATCATAATTATCGTTGCCATAGCTGCAAAAAGCTCCTGAGAGTAACCGTCCGCAATTTAAATCAACTCTTTTAGCAAAACCACCAAGGAATAAAAAACTTTTTAAATTTACACCAGTTTTTGTTGTATAATCAACTTTTGTTTTATACTCAGACTCTCCAAAAGAAACTGCTCCGAAAAAAGAAGAAGTGTCAGCAGAATCTTTAACAACCGACGCTAATCCTTGATCTATCAAAATATCTGACACTTGATTTACAAAAAGAATGCTTGTGGCGCGGGCCTTTTGAGGTACATCGCGCATGTCGAGTTGTTCTGCAAGAGCCTTATTTGCAGTTGAGGCAACAAATACTACAAAAAAAATCGATATAATATACACACAACTCTTTTGACAAAAACGCATTAAATGTTCCTGTGGTAATAAAATATTCATTTGAATTCAACAGACTTCTTCCCAGCTATTCATATCATCAATAGATACAAACCTTCCCCCTCTCGCTTCTCATTATAGCATATAACAAATAAGTGCGAAGTACTTGTGTTTTAAATTATTGAAATGATCCTTTCGTCACATATATTGTATCTATACGAAAAGAATAAGTCCTTTTCATGAAAAGTACAGCGTTTTATATCAAAAATATTATCAATTCCAAGTTTTTCTAATTTCTTGCGAACTATTTCTGACAAATCCAATTTATTATCTTTAAGTTTAACATTAAACCTAAGTCCTGCTTCACAATTTACTTCATAACAGCAAGAGCGTATATGAGGTCCGATATAAACTTGAACTTCATTAAAATCCACAGAAAAATCTTTTTTTAATATATCAAATGTATTTTCTATTATACCACCATAAAGACCTTTCCATCCTGCATGAATTGCAGCTTTAATTTGGTCTTTCCTGCAAGCAACAAGCAAAGGCACGCAGTCTGCAGTAAAAATACCAACCATCGTATTTTTATCTGCAGTAATTAATCCGTCGCACTTATCAATAAAAGTATTTTGATCGGAAGCGCCAACAATCGTTATATTATTGCCGTGCGTTTGATTTGCAAGAACTAATTTAACAGGATCTAGGTTCAATGACATAAGAAAATTATTTCTTATATTCTTATCTTTCATATTACCGGCAATTTTAGTTGTTGTAAAATGTCTATACGAAAAATTTTTATTGAATATAAATTGTTCCATTATTTTAGAAACCTGGGTTTCCAATATGTATATGCTGGTTTTGATGGATCTGTCTCTTCTGCCACAGACAAACTCTGTTGCGAGAAAAACTCAGGCTGCGGTTCTTCGATTACCATTGCAACATCAGGTTCATCATTTTTAAAACCAGTGGCAATAATTGTAATTTTAATTTTATCATCAAGTCTATTGTCTATAGTGTGTCCAAAAAACACATGTCCGTTAATACCGTAACTTTTTATATAACCGAATATTTCCTGAAGAGTCAATGCAGAAATATTAGAATTTGTTGTTATATTAACTAGAGCTTTTTTAGCTTTTGAAATATCATAATTCTCAAGAAGCGGACTTGTTACAGCTTTTCTTACAGCTTCTTTAACATCCACACTGGTACTTTCTCCTATGCCTATTAGCGCTGTGCCGGCATTAGTTAAAATACTTCTCACATCAGCAAAATCTCTGTTGATTTCACCTGTAACAGTTACAATATCAGTGATAGCCTGAATGCTCTGTCTCAAAACATCATCTATTATCTGATAAAAAGCATCAAGGGCGACCCTTTCATTTATAACATTAAAAACTCTTTCGTTAGGGATGATAATTAAAGCGTCTGTGTATTCTTTAAGATTCTTAATGCCTTCTTCGGCTTGAGCCATTCTAACCTTGCCTTCATGCTCAAAAGGTTTTGTAACAACGCCAATCGTAAGTATTCCTATCTCTCTTGCAAGTTTTGCAACTATAGGAGCAACGCCTGTTCCTGTTCCTCCACCCATACCGGCAGTGACAAAAATCATATCCGCGCCAATAATTCTTCCTTTTATTTCTTCAATACTTTCTTCGGCAGCTTGTTTGCCAACTTCAGGGTTACCGCCAACACCAAGCCCTTTTGTTATTTTTTCGCCAATTTGGAGTATATCTGGCGCTGAAGACTTTAACAAAGCCTGCGCATCCGTATTAATGGACACAAACTCAACATTACCAACATTAGCAGCAATCATTCTGTTAATGGCATTACATCCACCGCCACCGACACCCATAATCCTAATTACCGCAGGTTGGCCTGTATTCATTTCTTTTGAAGGTAATACTATTTTTATACTCATTTAAAAAATTTCCTCAAACCATTTTGATATTTTTGATACCACATTATTTTTCGATGATTTTTTTTGAGGGTAGATTTTTAAAACCGAAAAACCAGATGCCATAGCTCCTATGGCCGTAGTATACGATGAATTTGAAAGTATCTCGTAAGGGCCAACCACTTTTTCTGAGTTTGGAGAGCTTGTTCGAACGGAACAATTAAATGCTTTCTCAAAAGCTTCGGCAATACCAGAAAGTTTACTGCCACCGCCTGTAAGAATTATACCACCTGACAAAAATTCATCTCCATAATCATTCTTTTCCATAACTCCCTTTATTTCATACAAAATTCTATCTACTCTTGGAGTAATTATATCGTTTACAAGTTCAAAAGTCTCGCATTTTTTTATATTTCTGCCGTCGGCGGCTTTATATTCAAATTCTTCATTTTTAAAGTCACTATACACTAAAGCAGCACCATATCTTTCTTTAATTTCTTTTGAAACAGAATAGGCCGCTCTCAACTTATGGCCAATATCCCTTGTAATATAATCAGATCCATTGGCAAGTTCATCAGTGTGTCTGATTATTCCATCAACATAATGTACAAAACCGGTTGTAAGTCCTCCAAAATCAATTACAAGACAACTCAATTCTTTCTCTTCTCTTGTAACCAAAATATCACTTGCTGCTAAATAGCCAAATACCCTGTCGTCATAATTAACACCAACAGAGCTCATGGCTTTTGATATATTCCCTAAATTACTGCTTGAGGCTATAAAAGTATGAACGTCAACCTCGATGTATGTTCCTTCCATGCCTACGGGATTCTGTATTCCTCTTTGTTGGTTTAAAATATACTCCTTAGGAATTATTTGAAGTATTTCCTGATCAGGCTCTATTCTTATCTGTTTTCTCGCACTTTCCAAGGCATTATCAACAGTTTCTTCCGTAACCTCTCTACTTGAATGATTTATATTGGCAACGCCTTTAGAATTTTTTGATTTTATAAAATTTCCTCTCATTGCAACAATAACACTTCCGATTTGGCTGCCAGCAGCTTTTTCTGTTTCTTCAAACGCTTTGCCAATAGCAAGAGCGGCTTCCTGTATATTGATAACTGCGCCAGCCTTTATACCGTCGCAAGGTATGGAAATCGCACTAAAAATTTTTACTAGTCTTGCTTCTTCGTCACGCGCTCCGGCAACACAGCATACCTGGTTGCTTCCGATATCAAGACCTGCTACAAGTGCTTTTTTGGACATTTTAAATCCTTATGCATTATAATATTTTATCAGCATACAGCCAACTAACCTCTGTATTGATACTCATGTTGCCTTGTAGGGCAAACTAAAAGAATAATCGACAAAGCAAACCAGCGTAGTTGTCACAATGAGCGTGACCCGTGGGGCTTACTCAAAGACATGCTAATCAACCGTTGGGCTTTCAACAATTGTTCCTACTTTCTTGCTGTGGTCCATCGAGGCATTTGCATCTATTTTTTTAGTGAGCGAAAGTGCACCAATACTAGGCTTTACAATAGCTTTTCCGTACTGACAAAGTGTCATATCTATACACTCTATTTGTTTGTATTTGGCCATAGCGTCAACATAAACTTTTTGAAATTTTTCAAATTTACGAGCTAATTCGGGCTTTGCCTCTCCCCAAAAAACTGTAATATTACCAGTATTGCTCTTCATAACAAAAATTATATCGTCAGCATTACTAAATTTTATCTCTAAAATATTATTAAAGAATTTTCCGCAGACAGATCTAAATCTTTTGATAAATTTTAAAAGCTGTTCTCTTTCATCTGCAGATTTACAAATAATTTGCGGGACATTCATCTTATCCATAAAACCACGCAAAGGAAAAGGCATACCGTCAAAATCTATACCAACCTTACTACCATCATCACACATTACAAATGCCTCAGGAATTCTCTCGCAAAGCCTTACTCTTACTTTTTGCCAGCGGCGGTTTATTACAATGTTTTTTAATTCAGGCTTTAATTTTTTTATTCCCTCCTCAGCTTCAGACAAATTAACTTTAAGTAAATTATCTCCAATATTAAAAGGAAGGAGTTCTCTTATTTCCGATTTAGTTACATTATTAGTGCCAGAAATCTCTATATCCTTTATAATAATTTTATCGGATTTATAAGCAACTTTTAGTAGTTTTCCGCCGCCAAAATAAATCAAAAAAGCAATCACAAAAAATGACATCAACCGACAAAAAAATTTAATTGCTTTTTTGTTTTTTTTCCGCAAATGCGGATAACTGCTGCTGGTATGGACAACTTTGTAAACATATCGCTTCTTTTTTGCCATTGTTTATAATGCACTCTCTACAATTTTAAAGACTAAACTTTCAAAATCGTATCCCGCAGCTCTGCTTGCCTCCGGCAATAAAGAAGTCTCAGTCATCCCGGGAACAGTATTATTTTCAAGCGTCCATACTTTATCATTTTTATCTACAATCATATCAACGCGACACATTGCATTACATTTAAAAATTCTGTAAATTTTTTCAGCATAACTTTGCGCCATTTTATAAGCCCTACTGCTTATACCGGCAGGAATTATATGTATTGAACCACCCTTTTGATATTTTGATTTAAAATCATAAAATTCCCCTTTTGGGACTATTTCTATAACAGGCAAAGATTTTCCATCTAAAACACCAACTGTTATTTCTTTGCCTTCTATAAACCGTTCAATAACAATTTCTTTGTCGTACTTAAATGCTTCTTTTACTGCTGTAGCAAAGCAGGAAGCCTTTTTTACTATTGTTACTCCTAATGCCGAGCCTTGCGCAACTGGTTTTACAACGACCGGATAATTTTTTATTTCAGGAACAGGTTCAAACTCCTTTAATGTTTTCCACTCCGGCGTTAAAATTCCGGTGCAATGAAACAGTTTTTTTGAAATATCTTTGTCCATTGAAGTCGAGCTTGCAAAAATACCACATCCTGTATAAGGAATACCTAGTACCTCAAGCATACCTTGAATCGCTCCATCCTCTCCTGTAGAACCATGCAAAGCTATATAGGCAATATCTATTTTTTCTTTTTTTATTATCTCTGCTATACTTCTATTAACGTCTATACCGCATGCGTTGATTTTTAATTTTTGCAATGCCCCTAAGACAGCTTTTCCTGATAATATCGATATTTTTCTTTCACTGGAAAATCCTCCATATAAAACGCCTATTCTTTTGTTTTTTAACTTCGCGGTTATGTCAAAGTTTTTCATTTTATTATTTTTATTTCCGTTTCAAGATCTATATTAAATTTTTCTTTTACTCTATCTTTTATCAAATCAATTAAAGCCAAAACATCTTTTGCCGAAGCGCCATCACAATTTACTATAAAATTTCCGTGAAGTTCTGAAATTTTAGCTCCACCGATGCAAATTCCTTTTAGACCGCTTTTTTCAACAAGTTTTCCGACGCTAAATTCTACGGGGTTTTTAAATATACTTCCAGCATTAGGTATGTTTAAAGGCTGCGTTTCCAAGCGTTTTTGTATACTCTTGGAAATGGTGCTCAGGCTATCATTTTCTGTATTTCTTTTTAAGAAGAAGATAACGTTTGTAATAATACAGTTTTCCAATCCACTTTTTCTGTAACCAAATACAATTTTTTCTTTATTTATAAATCCTTCGTCTAAATTTTTATAAACTTCCACACCCTCGACAGCTTCGCTTATCCACTGATATTTATTACCCGCGTTTCCGTAGATTGCACCGCCTACAGTTCCTGGAATACCTGCGACACATTCAAGTCCTGTTAAACTATTTTTCAAAGCGGCATTTACAACATTTGAAAGCAATGCTCCGCTACCGCTTATAATTTTTTCTCCCAACACCGAAATTTCTTTAAATTTCCCTACAAGAGAAATAATTATTCCCCTGTATCCATCATCGCTGAAAAGAATATTTGTTCCACCACCTAGTACAAAATAATTACACGTAGACGCACTTCCTAAAAAACAATTCAAAGCTTCTTTACTTGGGATTTCAACAAAAAAATCAGCAGGACCTCCAATTTTAAAAGAACAGTGCATGGAAAGAGGCTCATCTTTTAGAATTTTACAACCCAAAGAGGATAATAATTTAATCAAATTAGAGTCAATAACTTTTCCCCTTTTTTCCAAACGTCTCCCGCACCTAAAGTTAAAACTATGTCTCCTGGCAAAAGCGTTTTTGAAAATTTTGCTAAATCATAGAATTTTTCAGCGTTACATTTATTATTCTTAAGGCTCTTCAATATCAAATCGGAAGTTACACCTTTTATCGGCTTTTCTCCAGCAGGATAAATATTTAAAACTTTAACAATATCCGCGTCTGGAAAACTCCTGCCAAATTCGTTAAAAAGATTACTTGTTCTTGTATATCTGTGGGGCTGAAACAAAACAATCAATCTGCGTTTAGGCCAAAAATGTTTTATTGCTTTTAAAGTTATGTTGACTTCAGTAGGATGATGACCGTAATCATCAATAACTGTAATGCCGTTCTTCTCACCTTTTATTTCAAGACGTCTGCCGACACCGTCAAATTTATTTATTGCCTGTGCAACTAAACTAAACGGTATGTTAAGCCACAAACCCACTCCTATGGCTGCAAGAGAATTCAATATATTATGTTTGCCGGGAACTCTGATACAAGCGTTTCCGGTCTTTTTTCCCATATAGACAACATTAAAACTTGTACAATTTTTCAGTATTTTTACGTCTGAAGCTTTAATATCGGGTTTTCCGGTAAAACCGTAGGTAATATATTTTCTTGTAATCTTAGGAATTATTTCTTTTACAACTTCATCATCAGAACAAACTACTGCAACCCCGTAAAACGGAATACAGTTAATATGTTTAACAAAAGCTTCTTTAAGATTTTCCATATTGCCATAATAGCCTAAATGATCGTTATCTATATTCGTTACAACAGCAATAGCCGGCGAAAGTTTTAAAAATGAACCGTCTGACTCATCTGCTTCAATTACGATATAATCCCCTTTGCCAAGTCTTGCACTGGTTTTAAGATTTTTCAATCTGCCGCCAATAACAATTGTCGGATCAAGCCCGCCTTCATCTAAAACAAGAGAAGTAAGAGATGTTGTTGTTGTTTTACCGTGAGTACCCGATATTGTTACAGCATATTTTAATCTTGCAAGTTCCGCAAGCATTTCCATGCGTGGTATTACGGGAACTTTATTATTTAGCGCAGCAACGACTTCGTGATTACGTTTGCTCACAGCTGTTGAGGTTACAATCAAATCGGCAGACTTTATATTTTTCGCATTATGCCCAATATAAATTTTTGCTCCTATATTTTTAAGGTGGTCTGTAACATCCGTCTTTTTTAAATCAGAGCCTGAAACGGCGTATCCTAAATTTATTAGCACTTCAGCTATTGCAGACATTCCCGCTCCGCCAACACCTACAAAATGTATATTTTGATTTTTTCGAAACATTTCTTTATTTAATCCTTTCGTTTTTTGAAGTATTGCGTGCTTACGATTGTAGTAATTCCGCCGCGTACTCTGAATTCAATATCTATAGATATTTCTTTAGGCCGCACAGTTTTAACTAAATCATTGAGAATATTATTTACAACGCTTTCGTGCACCATCCCTACCATTCTATAAGACTGCAAATACAACTTCAAAGATTTTAGCTCTACTACTTTGTTATCAGGAGTATAATTTAGAACGATATATGCAAAATCAGGAAGTCCTGTCCAAGGACAAAGACAAGTGAAGTCTTCCGTTTCAATACAAATATTTATGTCTTTGCCTATATATTCGTAAGGCATTGCTTCAAGTAACGATGGTGTAACTTTCTCAAAAACAGGTAATTTATTGTCCATATAAGCCTCCAAAACCTCTACTTTTGCATATTTTAGCATTTTCGTAAATTTTCACACAAGAAAAATACTCTTACGCATGGAAAAAGTTTTTTGAGGCGACTGATCATCTTAGATTTAAACAAATTCAATGGGCTATAGTAGACCTCTTGCATAACTAACATATAAAAGTACAATAGAAATACTATGAAACAGAAAAAGAAGGCAGGCGGGTCGGGTGGAATGGGTTTAGTATTAATGGGAGTAAAGAAAGCATTTGATAAAGCAAAGGATAGTCGGGAGTAAGAAAAGATAGGGCAAGTAGGTGAGCAAAGAGAAAATTGAGTGCAGAAAAGATATTAGAGATGATGTTTGAATACTATAGGCAAATCACTTTAAATTGCACAATAACAAATGAAAAGGTAAGCTTCTGTTAGAAAAGGATGTCAGAAAACAGAAGATCCTACACCAAATTTACCAACATCTTTGAGACTACAATATGATGCATTTTAAAGTGATTTGACTATAGTTACAAGGGATAATTTGGCAAGATTTAATAGAAAGACGAAAGATAATATACAAAGAGTATAGAGAAGAAATGTTAAAGAGTACATTAAATATATTTTTTAACAAACAGCTAGTAGAGAAAGCCAATAGGATGTTTTTCGGTGGAGAGTGGAGCCATTGAGGTTATTTGTTTAACTAAAACCAGAACAATCCTTCTTTTTTATCTTTTAGGGGACTGTGGAAGCAATGATCTTACAACAATAACTGACAAAGCGCGTATCTTTCATGTGTTTGCCACAAATATCTACAAACTATCCCGCTCTCCCGCCTGCCTTTGGTTTTTTTGCTTTTTGGCTTAAAGTCACAACAGTTTCACCTGCATTTAGACCAGAAATTATTTCCGTAAATTTACCATCAGTTATACCTGTTTTTACTTCCCTTGTTTCAAATATCGGTTTTTTTGCTGTACCTGTTTTTACAGTCACTGTCTTTTTTTGTCCGTCCTCTTTTATAAAAATATTCGATATCGACATTGCATCTTTTTTAGATTTTATTGCTATCGTTATAACCACACCCATTCCTGATTTAAACATTTTAGGTTTTCCTATAGGCTTTATTTTTGTCTCATAAACTGTAACGCCGCTCCCTTTTTCTGCGTGAGCTTCATAAGCTATATGTTCCACAGTGCCTTCAAACTTTACATCAGGATATGCATCTAAGTACATTTTAAGATCAAGACCGGGTGCGATGTGTTTTACGTCTGTTTCATCTATATTTGCATAAACTATCAAGTCATCGGCTATTATTAACTCTAACTCTTGGGAATTCGTCTGGCCCGGCTCCAAATTGTTCTTAATAACAGTCCCATCTATAGGAGATTTTAAAGGTGTGGATTTCCAAAACTTTTCAAATTCTTCACGTTCTTGTGCATTTTCTGCAGAATCTATCAAAGCTGCTCTGTCGCTCGAACTCGTACGAGCAACAACCTTCCCTTTTTTTACAGTATCACCTTCTTTTACACAAACCTTTTCAACTCTTCCCGTAGGTTTAAGCGTGATCCGATTTCTAGGATATGTCGCGCCGTTTACTCTAAGCTCTACGGTCAAATCTCTCGATTCAAGCTTTGATTCTTGTTCTATCTTCTGCTTTTCTGGTTTAAATATAACCACCACCATTATTGATACAACAATCAAAACCCCAAGAACTAACAATATTTTTCTCATTTTTATTCCTCTTTGTCTTTCGTAGGATCATCGCAAGTAAAATTGCACCACTCAGCCATCCTCAAAGCGACATTTTTTTTTCTATCCAGCAGATGTACTTGAGCTTTTTCATATTCATCCTCTGCCAAACACCGCTTATCATCTCCCAAAATACCGGTAATATATTCTTTCTGCGCAATTTTATGACGAAGTTTTGACAATTCTAAATCATTTTTTGCCGTCTCCATATCTTCATAGGCGTCAACTAACCTACCGTAGTACTTTTCTGCTTCCCTTTTTAAAAAATCGGTTTTTTCCAAAAACTCTGAAGAAGCTGCTTGATAAGTATTTGAGGCGATTTTCGAATCATAACACCTTCCAAAGCCGGTAAAAATATCGTATGAAAGGGATATTCCTCCATGCAAATCACCATCCTTAAAATTAACACCCCACTTACTGTCAACCTTCGGACTATAGCTGCCAGTAAGACTTACCGATGGTAACCATGCGCTTTTTGCTAACCTTTTACTAACTTTAGCCCTTTCAAAATTATACTGCGCAATTAAAAACTCTGGTATTGTTGTTACAAGACTATTATAGTCTGGTTCTTTTATTACTTTTTTAGGAAAAGGTATTTGTTTATCCACTTCTAAAATTGTTCCGATGTCATCTCTGCCCATCGCAACAAGTAAACCTACCGAAGCTTCTTTTATACGTTTTTGCGCCCTTCTCAAATCGCGTTCAGCTGCCGATACCTTGGCTTCTTCTCCTTTCAATTGTCCAATGTTTGTTTTGCCAGAGCGATATTGAAGTGTTGCAAAATCTTTATTTTTAATACATCCTTTTTTTGTTCTCTTGGCCATCTCAAGTTCTTCGTGAGCCATAATAAGATCTAGATACAACTCATCAGATTTAAGAATTGCATTTGAAACACTTCTTTTATAATTCAACTCCGCGATTTTAAGTGCAATAGAATTGCTTTTTATATCATCATAAGTGCTATTCAGAGGAACACTTATACTGGCATTCAAACTATAAGGAGCGCTATTACCTAATCCACCAAGAGCTCCACTGGTTTGAGAGTTTTTTGCTTTCCATTTAAGATCTCTGCCCGTACCTACAAGCGATACCCTCGGTAAATACTTACTTAAAGATGTTTTCTTGTGCGTTTGCCTTGCGCTATCCAGCGTTAATTTTGCCGACCTAACAGACGGGCTATTTTTTAAAATTTGTGCTTTAACCATACGCCAGTCAATCTTTTCTGCAAAAACAGAAATATTACAACCTAATATCAACGACAAAACAAAGATAAGTTTTTTCATAACTTAAGTTTTAACAACCGCATCCCCTATATTATTTTCACAGCGAAGCAATTGTATCATTTTTTTAAACAATTTACAACAATACACATTATATCATGTAAAATGACACCGAAACCGGTGAATACGGTTGTGAATATAAAAGTTTTCAGTTGGCCTTTTTTGTTATCTCTCCCACACACTTCTCCTTATGGAATGCTGCATTAGATCTCTTGCACAACTAAGTATTAAATTTTAGAATTACAAATACCTGAAACTCAAGTTAAATCGCAGTCCAAAGCGTCTTTTGCTATTACTTATCTATTCTTTAGACTATTTTGAACCTTTTAACAAATACTTTTGATATTTTCCACTATAATCCTTTT
>BNVZ01000017.1 GCA_025998475.1 Endomicrobiia bacterium
CTCTTTAACCTTTTCAACAGCTACTTTTGCTTTCTTTGCGTCGTCACTTACATGCTCTGCTTCCTCTTTAACCTTTTCAACAGCTACTTTTGCTTTCTTTGCGTCGTCACTTACATGCTCTGCTTCCAATACGTTCTTCGTGTTCTTTATGCGCTTTTCTTCTTGCTGTCTTTTGCTTGCCATGACAGCATCCCGCTTGATTTCCCTATCATCACCTATGGCTTGTCTAGTAAATCTTATCACCATCACCATCATCATAAATAAAATAATCAAACACTTCTTCATCCCTTCCCCCTTGGCTATCTTCATACTTTTCACTCTTAGCTCTTCCCTTCGTCCATTTCCCTTGGATATTCTTCGTTATTTCCATTCACTTCTCTTCTTGCCTTCCGCTCTAATCACTATAACCAAATCGCTTGAGGCTACACTGTAAATAATAAGAAGATGTATGAAGGTATACACTCACACCTTAAGCTGCTAGATGGTGCAATTTCAAGCGATTTGGCCATCTCTTTCTTATTTACGCTAGCACCTCTACATGGACTTCTATCACTTGCGTTAAACATAACCCTAAACTTCGTTCACTTTTTTGCAAAAAACACCCTCAAGGTAAATCTTCTAAAACAATCTCATTTATGTAGCTAATAAACTACTCTAACTTACCTCTTTTCATGAGTCTTTTCGCTTTTTTTTCAAAAAGCGGTTAAGCCAAGAAGCAATACCAAATTGCAGTTTATAGAATTTACTTTGAGTCAAAAATCAGTCGCTTCAAGAAACCTTTTTCATGTGCTTGTCGTGAAATTATGTGTATTTGTTTTAGCTGCACACATAAAAATATTTACAGGTTTTACAGTTAACCGTATCTTCTACGTCAAATTCAAAATATTCCATAGAATTTATTTCAGCAAGAAGTTCTTTAACCACATCAATACATTTTCCATAAATTTCCCGCTCTTGTGGAAATTCGTTTATTTTCGCTTTTTTTACATCATAAATTCCACATTTTGAAACGACAAATTCTGTTTCTTTTTCAAATATATATTTATATAACTGAGGCTGTAAAGATTTTATTGCTTTTTTTATACTTTGTCTGCCAAAATTATCAGATAATAAATCAAAATGTTTCTTTTGAATAATTTTCTCGTCTGTAACCCCAGTTTTATAATCAAATATCATATAGCCATTGTCTTCAACATCTATTCTATCTATTGTACAACTTAAAGTATAAGTTTTGCCTGCATTTGTTGTGATTTTTGAAACGTACTTTTTTTCACAAGCGTAAATATTTCGATATTGCCTTTCTCTCTCGTAATATAAAATATTTTTCATTCTATGCATTAGAACTTCTTTTATCATAAAAGAGTCTTCCCTAAATCTAAAACTTACAGAATTATCAAAACTATTTTCAAGTTTTTTAAAATATTCTTTTTCAAATTTTAAAGATTGCAGCTTCTTATTGCTAAGATTTTCGTATAACGCGTTTTTTAAAAAACTGTGTATAAAATTACCTATATCACTCTTGGAAAGCTTATGGCCTACATCTATCCCATCGTCAAGCAACAACACATATCTAAAGTAAAATTTTAATCTACAGTCTAGGTAGGTATCAATTTTACTGTAAGTATAAGATATGTTTTTGAGATATTCTTTAATCTCTGAGGTTTTTGCATATTTTCTTTTGGCGAAATACTTTATTGAAAATTTAGACAAAACAAATTTACTTATTTTTACAGCATTAATATCCTTGTTCTCTAATTGTTTGTTCCAAACAACTGATTCTATAAATCTGCTCCTTTCATCTTTGTCGTTATCCGGATAAATAAGATTCAAATTTTTTGCACCTGCAATTATCCTGTTAAAATGATATTGCTGTATTTCGTATTCTTTTTTTACCATTTCAACACCTAAAGCATACATTACATCTTTAGGAACAAGAGAGTAGTCTTTTTTTATAGCTGGAATTGCTGAATCTTTCATACCCACAATAAAGACATTGTCAAAAGAAAGATTTATTGACTCTAAAAATCCCAAAATCTGCAAACCCTCAAGAGTAGAGCCCGTCAAAGTAATTCTTTTATTTTTTATCAGTTTTTTGAAGATATTGAATATCTCGTCATTTTGAAATCTTACTTGCGACACTTCGCCAAACTTTAGCTCCTTCGATAAAGACAACAATATTTCCATGGCTTCAACATTTAACGAATAACTACTTGCCGAGCTCAAAGAATATATTTTTTCTAAAAATACGAATAAAACACTCGATAAACCATAAAAACTCTCAACTTTTTCCCAAGAAACAAATGAACTTTCAAAAATCTCATTTAATATTTTTATAATTTTTTCCTGAGGCAAATACTTCCATGCTTGCGTTACAGTGAGACTAATTTCATCTATAAGCTGTTTTTGGCTAATAATTTCTTCAAACGAAATAAACATTTTGCCACTTAAACAGCTTTTGGAATTTTGATCTAAAGCTTCCTCAATTTTATGCGCAACTATCCCAGATATTGAGCTTTCTCCAAAAAACCTCATATTTTTTAAAAGAGGATTAGTCAACACTTTCATTACATCTTTTGAATAGTATAGCTGTCCTTTCCTTGAAAGCTGCGCCTCTATAATCACTTGGATTAATGAAAAAATGGTAGTTTTGGCAGCAGGATATCCGGCTGAAATATTGTATCTTTCTGTAACTATAGAAACTTCGGATATCACAGATTGCAGCATTGACGAATCCGGTACAATAATAACCGTCTTGTTTAAATCCTCCTTTGAATAACTGCTGATAAGATTTTTAAGTAGGGAGCCCTGTGATTGATCATCGAAAGCAGAGTATACATTTAATTTGTATCTGTTGTTTTTACTTTTTATACTAGGGACAGGTTCTCCAAATTCTAAATACAATCTTTCTAAAACTTCGTATTCTTTTGGATTTCCACAAATAAATATGGTAAGCTTTCCAATATCGTAGAGCTTCTTAAAAATTTCAATTTCTGTTTTATGAAGATAAAACGGTGCCATTAATATTATTTCATCAAAATGCCCTGCTAATACACCACTTTCTATAGATAATACTTTCAGAAAACTATAGCCCTTTGTAGTTTGTGATGATTTTTCCAGACTGTCGTGAAAACGTTTTCTTATTTTAAAGATATTTTTTAACAAACTATTTATATTTTCAGGCACGTCATAACCTATTTCCGAGTTCGCTTTTACAGCTTTAAGTTTTTCTTCGGAGATATTTTCTAAATCTAGCTGTCCTATAAAAGATGCAATTTCAAAAGACCATTCCATAAAAGACGCAAATGAAAGGTTGCCGTTTGCAAGCTGCGGCATTTCTTCTTTTACAATTTTAAATATTACAAATGCTGCTTCAAAATCAGAAATCTTAATAAGCTTTGTATTGTCAAAAATAATTTTTTCGATAAACTCATCGTTAGTAAAACATTCTGGAGGGAAAAAAGCCATAGAGTGTTTTTTAGAAAGTTTCTTTTTAAGAAACAGAAAAGGTCTTTTGCTGCCACCCACCAATGCAATTTTTTTATTTGATTTATAAATATAATCAGCCGTAAAATTAATTATATTCTCAACAGCATCTATATTTACTATTTTCCCTGGCATTCTATATCCTTACATGGAGGCAGATCTCTTTGTCAATATCTACAATATAACTTAATATTCTTTTAGATGGGTATATTTCAGAAATTAAATCAGCATAATCTCTAAGTTGTTTTCGGTTTTTTATCTCGTCATAATTCGAACTTTTAAAATCCACTATCATTGCATCGCCACTGGATATTATGAGCTTATCTATTCTAAAAGATTCGCCATTTGCGTTTACAATTTCTTTTTCATTATAAACTTCATTCTTGTCATACATAAAAAGGCTGAGAATTTCTTTTGACAAAAATAATTTTTCTAGTTTTTCTTTTACAAAATCGACATTCTCAAAAAAGAATTTTCTCTTTGTAACGTTCCACGCGTTATTAATAACATCGCCGATATTTTCATTTTTTAACGATACTATCGTTGATAACGCATAATGTATAATTGTTCCTTTCGCCGCCGCATCATTTATATCAAGACTTGTCTTCTTTTCATCTATTAAATACTTTTGTATATCTTTATAGCTTTTGTCGAAGCTATCTAGAAAAACATCATCTTTAACATTATCATTCAGATTATATTTTTGTTTAACTCCTGAAACAAAAATTTTTTCCCCGCCAAACAAAACTGAAGCGACATTATTTGAAGAACCAGCTTTTGGCGGAATTATCGCATATAATTCGTATTCCGCTCTTGTCATTGAAACATAAAGCATATTAAGCTCAGACAATAAAGCGTTTAACTTTGCAGTATCATATATTTTTTTTGCCTTGGTTGAAAATTTTGCAATGTCTTTTGATATCCCTAACATTTTTATTTTCTCTCCGGAATCGTCACAATAAGGAATATCTATTTTTGTTTCAGAAAGTTTAAGAAAGGGTACTATTACAACGGGAAACTGAAGCCCCTTGGCTTCGTGAATAGTCATAATTTTTATGCCATTTCCAAAAACTTTTTTTATGTGCAAGGCATCTGTATTGGAATTTAACTTAAAATATTCCAGAAAATTTTTTAAACCTGAATCTTGTGTTTCAAACTCTTTTATAAATTCCAATAAACACATTATAAAGGCTTTGCTTTGAGGGAAATTGTCTGTAATCTTAAATTTTTCGATGATAGAGAGAGTTAGTTCGTATACAGGAATAAAACCTGCCTTTACAAAAAAAAATTCAAAATATTCTTTCCATAAGCTGTCATATTTATTCTTAAAAGTTTTATAAAAAGTTCCATTTCTATTATCTTTATTACAGACAAAAACAAATTTTTCAAGTTCATCGCTTTGAGCATTTGAAACTTTACTAAAGATATCGCCCATAATAAAAGAAGCGAATGCCAACGAGTCTATTGGAGAATTAATAAACATCAGAATGGATAGAATCTGTTTTATAACAATATTGTTTTTTACATTTAAAGTCTGCGATGACTCAATTTCCAATCCGTCTTCCAAAAGCCATGAGCTAACATCAGATATTTCATTATTAGTCCTGCATAAAACAGCTATATTTTTAGAATTAAACCTTGAAAGAAGTTCATGAATATTATCCATGAATTTTTGCTTTGTTTCTTCTTTAACATTTGCACATGCCTTATCTATAGTATCAATTTTAACATAACCATAATCATGTTCTTTGATTGCTTCCTGATATGAAAATGCATAGGTTTTAATAAATCTTGAAAAATCGCACTCACTGTCTTTATCTTTGTAGATTTCATTTAAAAATCTTTCAATATTTTCTTTTGAAAAAGCATTGTTATTAAAATCTACAACTGTCTTACCACTTCTAAAGTTTTGTTTAAGCAAACGTTTCTCAATTTCTGCAGACGGAAATTCGTTTAATACTTCATCAAAAAGTTCAGGTTTTCCACCTCTAAAATCATATATTGCCTGTTTCACGTCTCCAACGTAAAAAAATGTACCGTTTGCCGCAAGACTTTCCTCTAAAAAACTTTTCATCCCTGCCCACTGCACAAAACTTGTATCCTGAAATTCGTCTATTAAAAAATGTTTGTACCTTTCCGACAATCTATAATAAACTTCAGGTATAATGGCATTATTTTTTTCAAAAAAATTAACTGTTCTTTTATTTATTTCATTTAAAAATACAATACCATCCTTTTTTGACTGCATATCAAGTTCCAGCGCGACTTTCGAATATATACAAGAATAAACAACATAATAATTCTCCATGTGAAAATCGTATAAAGATTTAATTTTCACACTTATATCTCTCCACATATCATCAGCTTCTGGATTTGGTTGTGCATCTTTTTTATATTGGAGATATTCTTTTGCAAATCTTGCAGAAACTTTCATAGAAAAAAATATTTTAGCGCCTTCACGCAACACATCGTCAACAGCTTTATTATGATAAGAATATATTTGAAGCTTAGGCAAAAGTTTGACAAAACTTTTAATTTTTTCCAAGATAATTTTTACTCTTGAAGAAAATTCGTTATTGTAATTTGACGTTGATACAAAAATATCTTTTCCAGTAGTTCCGGATTTATTAAATACTTTTACAATCTCATTATATATATTGTCTTTGGGTATCCAGCTAGAATCCGTCATTAAGTATTGAGACAAATATCTTAGTACAATATTCTTTAAGTCTTCAGACTCTTGCGATTTTTGTAGAAAGATTTCCAAAGAAAGTAAAAGACTTGCAGTATAGTCCCTCTCTATAGTAAAATTCGGAGGAATACCTATGCTTATAGCACAAGATTTTAAGATATGATTTTTAAAACTGTCCATTGTGCTGATATTGAAATTATCATAAAATTCCAGAATATTTTTTAAAACTATTAAGCTTTTTTCAGCTATTTCATTTTTTGTCAGGGGTAAATCATTAAAAAAATCTCCTGCATCTAAAGACAGCGCTCCTTTTTTAAGATAATCCATAACTCTACGCTTCATCTCAACGGCTGCTTTATTTGTAAAAGTTACAGCTATTATATTTTTTATGCTGGCACAATCATTAGAACTAAGTAAGAGATAAATATATCTCTTGGCAAGATTATAAGTTTTACCAGATCCTGCCGATGCCTGAACTGCGATAATTTGAGATTTGTTCATAAATTTGATTAGAATCAGCTAAGGCTAGAATGGTTTAACTAAGGACAAAAACTTATACAGCAAAAATCAATATTCCCTTGCCATTTCTCTTGCTATATCTCTTTCCTTTATCAATTCTTTTTTGTTATAGGTTTTTTTGCCTTTTGCAAGGCCTATAAGAAGTTTTATTTTACCTTTATCACCTGCATACACCTCTAAAGGTACAGCTGTAAGCCCTCGTTCTTTAACTTTTGCACACATTTTATTTATTTCAAATTTATGCATTAAAATTTTACGTTTTCTTTTTGCATCATAATCTGCAATATGAGTAGATATTTGTTCATAAGGAGCAATAAATATATTTTCACCAAAGGCTTCCCCATTAGAAAAACGCACAACGCTGTCCACCAAACTTACATTAGACCGCCTTACGGACTTAACCTCATATCCTGACAAAACTATACCTGCTTCCAGTTCCTCAAGAATTTCATAATTATAACGCGCTTTTCTATTTGATGAGAATATTTTTTTATCCATATGGTTTGCACACTGCTTCACTAATTTTTTGTAAATTCCAGATTCTTTCCAACTCATTACCATGATAAACGCATAGCTGCACAACAAATAACAACCGTCGCGACCAATCAACTTAAAATACTAGCAAACCTTGCTGCTTTAAATCTTCTCAAGGGAAAGCTTTGGCTGTTTTGTAAGAGGCAATATCTTGATATTTTACAACTAAAACCCTGAGATCCCTTTTTTCTTTGAGCTATTATACATAATTTTATCAAATAATCAAAAAACCTATAGAATCTCATACACATTGGACCAATCTGTACTTTAAAGATAGTCAAAATTAATAGATCTCTTGCAAAACTGATGTATAAAACATATACTAAAAAGCATTAAAAAAAGGTGCGAAATGAGTGCAACTCTTGAGTTTAGGCGGTTAATGTGAGTATCAAAAACAAATGTGTAAAAATAGCCGAGAAGAGAAGAAGAAAGGACTCTTTCAAGGAAACGTTGACAGGGAAATAATTTTTTAGTAGCATGCGCGCAGGTGCCGATGTAGCTCAGCTGGCAGAGCAGCGGTTTTGTAAACCGCAGGTCGTAGGTTCGAATCCTATCGTCGGCTATATCTGCACAAAACAAAGAATTCGTCTAAAACTTAAAAATGTATGTTTGCAAGATGACAAGCAGCTTAAATCCAAGACATTCTAAAAGCATCTAGAAGTATTCCATAGACACAACTTATCAACAAAATAGTCACAAATTAGGTTTACCTCAAAACTACATGATTCTGTTTAAGTTTTTGTATTTACCGTAATAACCCTTGTTTCTGCTATCTCGTCGTAAAAAAATAACATCAGGTACCACAAATGTTAGCAGTGACTTGTTTTTGGTTTTTAGAGAGGTCTTTTAAGTCCATCTTGACAAAAGGGGTTGCTATAGAGATTTTACAGGTGGTTGACACTATATGTCATTTTTAGGTACAATAACCCGGGTGCAACAGAATATGAACGTCGCATATAAAGTCGTGGTAAAGAGGGTTTAAAAATGAAAAGAACGTTTCAGCCAAACAATGACAGAAGAAAAAAGAAAATAGGTTTTATGGCTAGAATGGCAACACCCGGCGGAAGAAAGGTTTTGAGCGCCCGTAGAAGAAAAGGTCGTAGAACAATCAGTGCATAAGACAGTTTATGCAGACGAAAGATAGAAAAATTTCATCAAATATCCTGTCTATTAAAAGCGACATTGCAAAAAAAATGTTTTCTTTTACATATTTTGAGCGTCTACATGATCAGAGAGATTTCAACAAAGTATTTAAAAATGGGTTAAGGCTTGAAAATAAAAGTATAAGAATTTTAGCCTACAAAAGAGATGACATGCTCAAGATAAGAAGACTTGGCCTAGTTACATCTAAAAAAGTAGGAACGGCTGTCGCAAGAAACAGAACCAAAAGACGGCTAAGAGAAATTTTTAGGACCAATAAACATTTGTTAGAGCCTGGCCTGGACTTAATTTTTGTTTCTAAGCCAAAAACTGCATCGTTAGACTATAATAATCTTAGAAAAATTATTTTGAATTTACTCAAAAGCGTAAAGCTGTATATGGGCTTGGAGTAGTGTATGAAACATTTTGCGTTCTTTTTAATTAAATGCTATAAGTTTATCTTCCAAGCTTTTCCTTCTAGATGTCGTTTTGAGCCGACTTGTTCCACTTATGCTTGTGAGGCGATAGAAGTTCACGGTTTCCTTAAAGGTTCTTGTTTGGTTTTTAAAAGGATCCTCCGCTGTCATCCTTTTTGTGACGGTGGGATCGATTTAGTGCCTTTGCCTAAAAAGAAAAAATAGTATAAGGGATGTCATAATGCAGAAGAATTTTATTTTGTTTGTTGTTTTATCATTCGCCATTACAATTGCCTGTTGGTTTGGTTTTCGTGAATCAAGATCGCAACAAAATTATCAAAGTCAGACAAAATCTCAAAATACCATAGATACAGACACGCATGTCTCTAAAGTTCAAGATACAAATTTGAATACGTCTGATACAAATGATCAATACACCAAAGAAGAACAGATCAATATTAAAACTAAACAATGTAAAGTTACTTTAACAAACAAGGGAGCAGCGATATTGAGCTGGTCTGTTCAAGAAAAGAACGGACAATGGGTAGATTTGGTATTTCCGGGATCGGCTCCTGTTATGGTAAATTTCCCGGATTCTGTTTATAAAATAGTTTCAAAATCTAATGATAAAATAGTTTTTGAATATGCTTCAAGAGAAGGCTGGAAAATTACAAAAACGTACAATTTATCGGATACTTACATGCATAATTTAAGTATTGTCGTTGAAAATCCGAAGAATGCGGCTGTTCCTCAGATAAACATTGGATGGGGTCCCGGTCTTGGCGCTGACAACAAAAAAACAAAAGAAAACGTATATGAAACTAGAGCTTTGGCCTACACCGCAAATAAACCAAACAAACTTAAAAAACTTAAAACTGATTCTGAACTTGCTTCTCTTTACAAATGGGCAGCTATAGATAACAGATATTTTCTTGCAGCTTTTATACCGGAACAACCAGAAGATTTCGATAAAATTATACTAGCAAAATCTGATAAAGAACATCCTTATGCTTTAACTCTTACAGGGATAGTACCTATAGATGTTACAATGAAAAAATACTCTGTCAATTTTTATTTAGGGCACAAGGGTTACACACATTTAGAAACTTACAATCTAGGTCTTGAAAAAACTGTAGATTTTGGATTTTTTGGATTTTTCGGAAAAATTATTTTTAAGGTTTTAACATATTTTTATAAATTAACTCACAATTACGGCTGGGCAATTATAATGATTGCAGTTGTTATACAGATTTTGGTTTCGCCTTTAACTTTAAAAGGTCTTAAGTCTGCAGCCGCAATGAAACGCATACAACCTGCAATAAAGGATATGCAAACAAAGTATAAAGATAACCCTCAGAGACTTCAAGCAGAAATGTTAAATATTTACAAATCGCAAAAAGTTAATCCTTTAGGCGGATGTCTGCCAATGCTTTTTCAACTACCTATTTTCTACGCATTCTTCCAAATGGTGAAAAATGCTTATGAGCTAAGAAACGAAGGGTGGATTTTATGGATAAAAGATTTGTCTGCGCCGGATCAATTTATGCATTTCGGTTCTTTTAATTTTAATCTTCTTCCTCTTTTGATGGGTCTTGGAATGCTTTTCCAACAGAAAATGACAACAGCAACGTCAGATCCTACTCAGAAAATGATGATGTATGCAATGCCTGTAGTGTTTACAATGGTGCTTTGGTTTTCCCCTTCAGGACTTGTTATATACTGGATTACAAACAGCATATTTTCGATGATAGGGCAGTACTTTGTAATGAAAAAAGATTCTGTTCGCGTCAAACACTTCTGAGATATACGTTATCTTTCAAGTTTGTGAAATTATCGTGTTTTTTGCAAAAAAAGGGGGATTGTTATACATACATGGTCTGTCTAAATTAAGTATCGAAACAAGCTTAAGGATAACGGCGATGTGGCAAGAGTTTTTAAACAGACTTAACCAATAAGGAGGGTTTGTTGTAAAAAAGAGGGCTTAGTTTCAAGTTGATTTACAATCTAAAATTTAAAAAGGGGTGGACATTATGAAAAAGTTTTCATTTCTAGTCTTGTTAGTTTTGTCAGTTTTTTCAGCAAATGTATTTGCTGAAAGTGAAGTGGACGTATGGGGGGGGTACGCTAGATTCGGTTTTGACAAGAAGGTTGATAAGTCCTTCAGTATTATTGATTCTTTATCTGATGAGAGTGATGAGCATGTTACTAAACGAAAAATCAAAGGTATGTTAGACCGTGCGTTTACAGTAGGCGTGGACTATTATTTTGGCAATGGCGAAAATGTGAAACCTGGTTTTCGAGTGGCTTACTCACAATCATGTGATACAAAAAAGATTAGCGTAGGTAGCGTAAATGGTGATGATGCTTACGTTTCTATTATGGCTTCGCTCGGTTCTGTTATGCCTGGCATAAGGTTGAATTATGATATAAACGAAAAATTTAGCCTGAATGGGAAATTATTTGCGGGTATTGCTATGACTTCTTATAATATTGGGGTTGATTTGAGTGGTAAGACTAATGATTTAGTAGCAATCGGCGGCTGTAGATTTGCAGCGGATGTGTCTATAGGAGCGCAGTATTTATTTACAGAGAAATTTGGACTTGGCCTTGATTTAGGATATAGACCCTTTCCATCAGATCTTTCGGGGTTTACGGCTAAGTTGGGCTTGAACTTTAAAATATAAAATTTTAACGCAAGTCAAATGCATTCAGGTATTGCCTTTGTTTTCACAATTTTTATGGCTGCCAAAGCAACCTTTGAGCTTTGCGCTTGCCTACTTTTAGTTTTCTAAAGGGGCAGAAGAATTTTGCTTAAAAGTCTATTTTTAGGTATCAAGAAAACGCTTAGGTTGTCCTTATTCCAGTTCTAAGGTCTTTAGTCCTGCTTATTGCTTAGCTGCTATAAGCCTGCAAAAAGAAGTAAAAATTTGCAAAAAAAATCGAAAAGATAGGTAATAGCGTCGGCTGTTGCTGAAAGCGTTATATTGGTGGGGGTGTTATGGAAAAATGGAAATGTTCGGTGTGTGGGTATGTGTATGATCCTGCTGTAGGTGTTCCAAAAGACAATATTGCGCATGGAATTCCTTTCGAGAAACTTCCTGACGATTGGGTGTGTCCTTTATGTGGTGTTTCAAAGTCTGATTTTGAAAAAGAATAGAGAAGATAACAGGAAAATTTATGAACCAGATATACTTAGATAATCAGTCAAACACAAAACTTGACGAAAGGGTCTTTGATGCTATGAAGCCGTTTTTTCTTGAGTATTACGGAAACCCTCAGAGTATTTATTCTTTAGGGTCTGTTTCAAAAGACGCTCTTGAAACCGCGAGGCGGCAAGTAGCAGCTTTAATTAATGCAGATCCTAAAGAAATCATTTTTACATCTTGCGGGACAGAATCCAACAATTTAGCAATAAAAGGTATTGCCGATGCCTTAAAAGCTAAAGGCAAGCATATTATTGTTTCTGAAATTGAACACTTCTCTATTTTGAATTCTGTAAAAAGACTACAAAAAGAAGGGTTTGAAGTAACTTATTTATCTGTCGACGCTAAAGGTAATGTAAGCGAAAAAGAACTTAAAAAGCATTTGAGAAAAGATACAATCCTAGTATCTGTGCAATACACAAATCCTGAGGTAGGAACGATACAAGATATAAAAGAGTTAGTATTGACGGTTAAGAATAGCCATGTCAATGATTTTATTGTTTTTCATACGGATGCGGTTAGCGCCTGCGGCGTAATTCCTGTAGATGTTAAAGATTTAAGCGTTGATGCTTTAACTGTTTCGGCTTCGGTAATGTACGGACCTAAGGGAGTTGCAGCCCTTTATATTAAGAAAGACGTAAAAATTAGTTCTCAAATAGAGGGTGGTGTTCAAGAAAATTCTAAACGTTCGGGCACTGAAAATCTTCCAGCTGTTGTCGGTTTTGGAAAAACTTGCGAAATTGCCAAAGAAGAAATAACTAAAAATAGCGAACATATTAGAGCTTTAAGAGATAAACTTATTACTGAACTTCCAAAAAAAATAGAATATATTTATTTAAACGGTGCAATGGGAAAAAACCGTTTACCCGGAAATGTAAATTTTTCGATAGAATTTGTTGAAGGTGAGGCATTGTTTTTGCTTTTAGATGCCAAAGGTATTATGGCTGCGAGCGGGTCTGCGTGTGCTAATAAGAATCTTAGAATTTCACATGTTCTTGAAGCTTTGCATGTGGATGTTGCTGTCGGTCAGGGTTCCATTTTATTTACTTTATCAAAATTTAATACAGAAGAAGATATAGACTATGTTTTAGAAGAATTCCCAGGGATTGTTAAAAGGCTAAGAGATATGTCGCCTTTGTATTCGTACTTTATAAAAACAGGAGAAAGAAAGCCTGCTGGACAGGGTACGGATTACGATGGGCATGATCATTGTCATTGCGCTACTTGAAGAATAACATACTTGTCATTTTATGCGGCTACAAGAAATTAGGCGATAGACACATCGTAAGATGCGCAACGTATTATAACAGGAATTTTAATGCTTGCAAAGAAAAAATATTAGAAATGGACAAAGCCGTTCTTTTTGCGATCGAAACGGTTGCGGTAGCCCTTGTGATTATTTTGGCAGCAAACCGAATTAAAATATGAAGAAGCGGAAATATTGGAGGATAGGGAAATGGCGTTTTATTCAGAAAAGGTTATGGATCATTTCGCAAATCCGCGAAATATAGGTGAAATAAAAGACGCTGACGGTATAGGAGAGGTAGGTAATCCTGTGTGCGGTGATATGATGACTTTTTATATAAAAGTTAAGGATGATAAGATTGAAGATGTGAAGTTTAAAACTTTTGGTTGCGCCGCTGCGATAGCCGTATCTTCTATGGTTTCAGAAATGGCGTTGGGTAAAACTCTTAAACAAGTCATAGATCTTACAAATGCTGATGTTGCAAAAGCTTTAGATGGACTTCCATCAAATAAAATGCATTGCTCAAATCTTGGAGCAGATGCGCTACATAAAGCTATTGAGAATTATAAAACTAAACAAGGAAAATAATATGTCGGAAAATTGCGGTTGTTCGCGTGCTTGTTGCGAGGTTAAATTAAAAGACGGATGTATAAGTCATAAATTTTATAAACCTTGTTGCGCCAGAGAAGAAAATAAGACTAAAGTGTGTTGTGTATGTAAAGCTGAATATGCTTGTGAATACGACGAATGTCCTTCTTGCTCTGTATCGGCAGAGTGATTGCGCTCTGCTTTTTTTGCAAAAAAAAGGGTGACAGGTATTAGCTGGTGAGGGCGTTTGTTGTTATAGTCTATACGATTTTGACAGTTGATTATTGCGTCGATTCAACAAAGTCGTAAAAATATATATGCTTTTAATAAACCTCCACACAGCAAGACGTGCGGTATCAGCAGTGAAAATTGAAGAGCTGTAATTGTTGCTTTAGATCTTTGACCCCCTGTTTAGCAACATAGCCCAAGAGTCCCTTCTGTTTCCTACTTGCTACTGCTGCAATAAAGTCATCGCTCCAACGCCGCCACCCACAAAGTTCTTTTTTTAAATCAATTGAAGGCGAAACATCTCTCGTGCTGTTATACTTTTAATAACTTGTATTATTTGGCATTGGTGAGAACTTTGGGCTGCAACTTAATGGGTAA
>BNVZ01000018.1 GCA_025998475.1 Endomicrobiia bacterium
AATTCCTATTTTTATTTTAGTAATGTACGTAATCTTCAAATTTACATTTACCCTTGCGAATCCTATGGTAGATTTTTTTGGTTTGCTTTTTAAATGGATTGGAGAAGTTGTTGCATCATTACTTCCAATGTGTTCCGTACGGTCTTTGATTAAGGGTATAATTGGAGGAGTTGGAGGTGTGCTTGGATTTTTCCCCACGATGTTGTTTATGTTTTTTGCGATAGCATTTTTTGAAGATTCAGGATATATGGCAAGAGCCGCTTTTGTAATGGATAAAGTTATGAGCAGATTTGGGCTTCACGGCAAATCATTTCTGCCTTTGATGCTTTCAACTTACGGATGTGCAGTTACGGGTATTCTTTCCACAAGAACATTAGATTCAAAACGAGACAGACTTATAACTATGTTTATTGCGCCTTTTATGATATGTGGCGCGAAACTTACGGTGTTTGCTTTGATTATAGACGCTTTCTTTCATGCTAAATACCAAACAGGTATTATGGTTGTGATGTATTTTTTAAGCATTGTTATTGCTTTAGGTATTGCAAAGCTCTTAAGCTCAACAGTTTTAAAGGGAGAGGCGGCATATTTTGTTATAGAACTTCCGCCATATCATATTCCTACAATTAAAGGTCTTCTTTTGAAAATGTGGGAGAGAGGAACATTATATGTGCGTAAAGCCGGAACAACAATAGTGTTTGCATCAATTTTAATATGGGTTATATTTACTTACCCTAAAGCTCCCATAAATGAAAACCTTAGTAAAAATGAACAGGGTGCTTTACAAACGCAGTATAGTTTTGCTGGAAGAGCTGGAAAAATTCTGGAGCCTTTTTTTAAGCCTATAGGCATGGATGGTAACAGAGCTGTGGCTTTAATAGCAGGGTTTGCCGCAAAAGAAGTAATTGTGAGTACTTTGGGTACAATTTATGCTATAGAAGATGATTTGGGAGAGAACCTTCCTTTAAAAGAAAAAATTGCAAATGATAAAGACTGGTCGTCTTTGAAAGGCATAACCTTTCTTATCTTTTGCTTGATATACATACCTTGTGTTGTTTCTGTAATTGTATTTTTTAAAGAAACGGGTTCAAGTTACAAGTGGCTTGCGTTGCTTGTCATAGGAAGTACAGCTTCTGCATGGATAGTCTCGTTTATTGTTTTTCAAATCGGAACATTGTTAAAATATTAGTGTCTTGAGGGTTTTGCTTTTAATCTATAGTTGGCTGTAATGCCTTAATTTTTCTATATGGGTGGTAAAATGCTACAAAATATAATAATAATTGCAATCGTGGCGGTTGCTATAATTTGTTTGGTGAAACATTTGATAAAAGGCAGTTGCGGTTGTTGTAAAACATGCTGTAAAAAAAATTCTCATTGCAAGATAAACAGTCCTTTAAAAAAAAATGAAAGTTTTTATTATACCAAGGAGAAAAAGGATAACAAGAATTGATCAGATCAAAAAAGCAGAACAAGGAGATGCCGAGGCTCAATATTACTTGGGTGTGATGTATGACAACGGATACGGAGTAAAACAAGGCTACAAAAAAGCAAAGAAGCAATTAACTGGTATAAAAAGTCAGCAGAACAAGGGCATTCTGGCGCCAAAACAGCATTGGCAAAAATTCTTGAAAGCAAGTAGTTCCACCGTTTTTGTGATTTCTGTAATTTATACCAATGGTCAAAATAATCAAGCAAGCATAAAAGGAAGTAGCAAAGACAACGGCAATAACAAAAGTAAGACAGCGGAAGTTAAAGCGTATGTTTTTTGGAGACTTGTCAAGAATTATGATATGTAAAGAAGCCTGTGTAGCCCATAAACATTAGTGGCAAGCCTTGAGGCGTGAGGAAACCGCCATTTATCGTTACATGAATCTTTTTGTTTGTAGGAAATGGTTGATTTTTAGTATGTTTACAGTTAAACAGATCTGAAAATTGCCAAGTTTATGCCAAATGACTTCTTACTCTTGAATCTATAACAAATAGACCTCCAAAGCAAAAACTCAAGCATCACAGTCATTGTAAGACTTGCAATGTTTTATAAGTCACGGTGGTTAAAGACCTCAAGCGCTAACAAAACCTTTTAAAAAGTAACGCTCCGACAATCCTTCCGAGAGTTTCTTTTTTCAAAATGTATTTCTTGGTTATTATTTATCTTCTTCTAATTTTTCTTAAATTTCCCCATCATAAGCTCTTATAAAAATATTTTTAATATCTTCCATCAATGGATAAACCGGATTTGCTCCGGTGCATTGATCATCAAATGCATGGTCTACAAGACTGTCAAGTCTATCATAAAAATCTTTTTTTCCTATACCTGCGTCTTTTATTGAAAGAGGTATTTGGATGTCTTTTTTCAGCTTAGTTATTGCACTAATCAATAAACCAACCTTTTCATCGTCATTTTTGCCACCAAGACCTAATTCGTCTGCAATCTGCCCATACTTTGCTTTAGCGTTAGGAAATTTATATTGCGGAAATATAGCCTGTTTTCTTGGGCAATCCGTCGCGTTATATTTAATAATCTGATTAATAACCAAGGCATTCGCAATACCATGAGGTATATTAAATGCCGCCCCCAACTTATGTGCTATTGAATGACATAAACCTAAAAACGCATTCGCAAAAGCCATGCCCGCAAGAGTTGACGCGTAATGAACTTTTTCTCTTGCTATAGGATCATCTCCAGCATAAGAACGCGGAAGATACCTAAACAATAATTTTGTAGCTTCTAGCGCAGGAGAATTTGTGAAGTTTGTCGCAAGAACAGACACATACGCTTCAACGGCATGAGTTAAAGCATCAATACCTGATGCCGCACATAGTCCTTTTGGCATAGAATCAACAAAATTAGGATCAACTATAGCCATATTAGGAGTTAATGCATAATCTGCAATAGGATATTTAATATGCGTTTCATCGTCGGTAATAACAGCAAATGGTGTTACTTCCGATCCTGTGCCCGAAGTTGTTGGAATTGCAACAAGCTGTACCTTTTTTCCTAATTCTGGAATCTTACAAATTCTTTTTCTGATATCCATAAAACGCATGGCGATATCTTGAAAATCCACTTCAGGATGTTCGTACATGAGCCACATAATTTTTGCAGCGTCAATCGGAGAACCACCTCCAAATGCAATAATTACATCAGGCTCGTAAGTTCTAAGCATTGACAACGCTTCATTTATTGTAGAAATTGTTGGGTCGGGTTTAACGTCAAAAAATATTTGATAATCTATGTTGATATCTTCCAAAACTCTTGTAATATTGTAAATTGCACCTGAATTAAATAGGAATCTGTCTGTAACGATAAACGCGCGTTTTTTGCCTTCTAACTCGCGTAACGCCAAATCTGTGGCACCTCTCTTAAAATAAATTTTTGGAGGGACTCTAAACCACAGCATATTTTCACGTCTTTGCGCAACTGTTTTATAGTTTAACAAGTGCTTTACCCCGACATTTTCACTCACGGCATTTCCTCCCCACGAACCGCATCCAAGTGTCAATGAAGGTTCCAATTTAAAGTTGTACAAATCTCCTATTCCGCCTTGCGATGATGGCGTATTAATTAAAATACGTCCTGTATGCAATTTTTTTGCAAATGTATTAATTCTATCCTGCTTTCTTTCATCAGTATAAAGTACAGATGTATGACCAGCTCCACCAAATTCTACAAGACTATAAGCTTTCTCAACAGCATCTTCAAAATTTTCGGCTTTATAGATAGCAATTACCGGTGATAATTTTTCATAAGCGAATGCTTCTTTCAAATTAATTTCAGAAACTTCACCCGCAAGGATTTTCACATCTCTAGAAACTTTAACACCCGCTATTTCAGCTATTTTATACGCAGACTGCCCAACAACAGCAGCATTTAATTTGCCCTCAATAATTATTGTTTTTGCCACTTTTTCTTTTTCTTGCTTGTTTAAGATGTAGGCTCCGCGAAGAGTTAGTTCTTTAATAACGTCATTGTAAATATCTTTGATAATTATAATTGATTGTTCAGATGCACAAATCATACCGTTGTCAAAAGTTTTTGACATAAGAATTGAAGAAACAGCCATTTGGATATCAGCAGTTTCGTCTATAATTGCAGGCGTATTTCCGGCGCCTACTCCAAGAGCAGGTTTCCCGGATGAATATGCTGCCTTAACCATCCCTGGGCCACCTGTAGCAAGAATTGTAGCTATATTTTTATGCGTCATAAGCAAATTTGTCAGTTCAAGGGAAGGAATATCAATCCAGCCAATTATATCTTTAGGAGCTCCAGCTTTAACTGCCGCGTCAAGAATAATTTTAGCTGCTGCTATCGTAGATTTTTTAGCTCTGGGATGAGGTGAAAAAATTATGGCGTTTCTTGTTTTTAAAGTAATTAAAGATTTAAAGATTGCCGTAGAGGTGGGATTTGTAGTAGGGACAACCCCGGCAATAACGCCTACAGGAGCTGCAACTATTTTAATTCCATTTGCTTTATCTTCGCTAATAATTCCGCAAGTCAAAGCGTATTTATGCTTATTGTAAATGTATTCTGATGCAAAATGATTTTTAATAACTTTATCTTCAATAATTCCCATGCCCGTTTCTTCAACAGCCATTTTTGCCAAAGGAATTCTTGCTTGATTGGCAGCAACCGCAGCGGCTTTAAAAATTTTGTCAACTTGTTCTTGAGCAAAAGTCGCATACACTTCCTGCGCTTTTTTTACACGCTCGATAAGGGCGTTTAAAGATTCCGTATTGTCTATCGTAAGAGCAGAATCAATATCCGAGTCAGTGTTCTTTTCTTTCATCTTTAGCATTTTTAATCTCCCTTGAATTATATATATTAGACCTCTTTCCAAATCGGTATACTAAGTGATAGTGCACGAATGATCATGAAAACAAACCAATGTGTTTTGAGATTTTTCAACTTCAAGTGATCACAATTAAAAATCTTCTTAATTGCAAAATAATTTAGGCATTTTTTTTGATTTGTTACTTTGAGCTAGTATTTTAATAATCATAAACGCCCACAGGGTATATTATCAAAACTAGTTCCTTTAGGCAAACCATCGGGTAAGATCATTTCTATGTTGTGTTGTTTCCTCTTGCAAAGCCTACACTTAAACTTCTGCTTTCTCACTTTTGTTATTGCCGTTGCCTTTGCTACTTCCTTTTCTTTTATGCTTACTTGATTATTTTGATCTCTGATACAAACTACAGAAATCACAAAAACGGTGGAACTACTTGCCTCCAAGAATTTTTGCCAATGCTGTTTTGGCACCAGAATGCCCTTGTTCTGCTGACTTTTTAAACCAGTTAATTGCTTCTTTGTAATCTTGTTTTACTCCTAATCCTTTGAGATACATCACACCCAAGTTATATTGAGCTGGAGCATCTCCTTGTTCCGCTGACTTTTTAAACCAGTAAAATGCCTCTTCGTAATCTTGTTTTACCCCTTCTCCGTCGCGATACATCACACCCAAGTTATATTGAGCGCCAGTATTTCCTTGTTCCGCTGCTTTTTTAAACCAGTTAATTGCTTCTTTGTAATCTTGTTTTACTCCTTCTCCGTCGCAATACATCACACCCAAGTTATATTGAGCCTTGGCATCTCCTTGTTCCGCTGACTTTTTAAACCAGTAAAATGCCTCTTTGTAATTTTGTTTTGCTCCTTTTCCTTCGCGATACATCACACCCAAGTTGTATTGAGCCTTGGCATCTCCTTGTTCTGCTGCTTTTTTAAACCAGTAAAATGCTTCTTTGTAATCTTGTTTTACTCCTTCTCCTTTGGCATACATCACACCTAAGTTAAATTGAGCCTCGGCATCCCCTTGTTCTGCTTTTTTTTTGAGTTGATCAATTGTTTTTTTACCATTTTGGGATACACTTTCTCCATTGATATCAGATACACCCAAACAAATGTTTGTGCATACAAACATTGCTAGTACTACTAGAATATTCATTACTCTTTTGTGCTTGCCTAGAAACTTTACTTTTATCATCCTTTTTCTCCTTGATATAAAATGATTTACCCCACGAATACACACCTATTCTGAATTTATTTCGATACTTAACGTTGTTTTACAACGAGATGCTGTAACAAGTTCAGCGTGATAAATACAAAAACCTACAAAAATCATGGGTTTCTAGAGGCACTCTGTAATAATCTAAAAATAGGTGGCACAGGCAACCCTTGCGGGGCGTTTATTTGCCTTTTCCCAAACTATTTATAAATGAATAACCACTAAAACAAACTGGTATAACTGTAAGTTTGAAAAATAGGTCTATCGTCTAACTTCTTTATCTGTAATTTGTAAACTGCAAAGGCAATGAAAAAGACACTTCTTTTAAATAAGCTATTACCTGTTGTAAATCATCTTTTTTAGGAGAGATTATCTTAACTTTTTCGCCATCAATTTGAGTCTGAACCTTTATCTTTGAATCTCTAATTAGTTTTGCAAGCTCTTTCGCTTTATCTAACGGAAGACCTGAAACGATTTCAGCTGTCTGCCTAATGTATCCTTCAAAGGCATTTTCTTGCGCCCTATAATTTAAAGATTTTATTGAAACACCTCTTTTTGCAAAACGACCTTCCAAAATATCCTTTAAAGCCTTCATTTTATAATCATCATCCGCGATAAGCGTTATTTTTTTATCGTTTTTATTTAATTCTATAGCTGATTTGCTACCTTTGAAATCAAATCTATTTACAAGCTCTTTCTGCGCTTGATTAACGGCATTGTCAACTTCCATCATGTTTACTTCAGAAACAATATCAAAAGAAAATTTATCAGCCATAAATTGCATCTCCTTGGTCAAATTTATCTATAATCAACTAACGTTTCCTCGAATTAGAATTCCCCTTAACGACAATGTATGCAAAGAAAACAACAAACAACACCATAAACAAATAAGCCGACCAGTCTGATGCAAAATCAATGTACATTTTTTCCTCCAGTAAATTATAATTATTGTACTTTTTACTATTTTACAATCAACTAACTTCTGTGTCGGTATACTCCTACTTTGCGTTGGCTTAAAAGTATATGTAGTGTGTCTTTGGACTAGCCCCACGGACTGTGTGCGCTGCCTTTTGGTAAGTTTTGTCTGTTTTGTTTGATAAATACTGCAAAATATTGCCTCTTGCAAAACAGCTAAAACTTTCCCTCGAAAATTTAAAGCAACGCAAAGTTTACTGGCGCGGAAGTTAGTTGATTGTAAAATAGTAAAAAGTACAATAATTATAATTTACTGGAGGAAAAAATGTACATTGATTTTGCATCAGACTGGTCGGCTTATTTGTTTATGGTGTTGTTTGTTGTTTTCTTTGCATACATTGTCGTTAAGGGGAATTCTAATTCGAGGAAACGTTAGTTGATTATAGATAAATTTGACCAAGGAGATGCAATTTATGGCTGATAAATTTTCTTTTGATATTGTTTCTGAAGTAAACATGATGGAAGTTGACAATGCCGTTAATCAAGCGCAGAAAGAGCTTGTAAATAGATTTGATTTCAAAGGTAGCAAATCAGCTATAGAATTAAATAAAAACGATAAAAAAATAACGCTTATCGCGGATGATGATTATAAAATGAAGGCTTTAAAGGATATTTTGGAAGGTCGTTTTGCAAAAAGAGGTGTTTCAATAAAATCTTTAAATTATAGGGCGCAAGAAAATGCCTTTGAAGGATACATTAGGCAGACAGCTGAAATCGTTTCAGGTCTTCCGTTAGATAAAGCGAAAGAGCTTGCAAAACTAATTAGAGATTCAAAGATAAAGGTTCAGACTCAAATTGATGGCGAAAAAGTTAAGATAATCTCTCCTAAAAAAGATGATTTACAACAGGTAATAGCTTATTTAAAAGAAGTGTCTTTTTCATTGCCTTTGCAGTTTACAAATTACAGATAAAGAAGTTAGACGATAGACCTATTTTTCAAACTTACAGTTATACCAGTTTGTTTTAGTGGTTATTCATTTATAAATAGTTTGGGAAAAGGCAAATAAACGCCCCGCAAGGGTTGCCTGTGCCACCTATTTTTAGATTATTACAGAGTGCCTCTAGAAACCCATGATTTTTGTAGGTTTTTGTATTTATCACGCTGAACTTGTTACAGCATCTCGTTGTAAAACAACGTTAAGTATCGAAATAAATTCAGAATAGGTGTGTATTCGTGGGGTAAATCATTTTATATCAAGGAGAAAAAGGATGATAAAAGTAAAGTTTCTAGGCAAGCACAAAAGAGTAATGAATATTCTAGTAGTACTAGCAATGTTTGTATGCACAAACATTTGTTTGGGTGTATCTGATATCAATGGAGAAAGTGTATCCCAAAATGGTAAAAAAACAATTGATCAACTCAAAAAAAAAGCAGAACAAGGGGATGCCGAGGCTCAATTTAACTTAGGTGTGATGTATGCCAAAGGAGAAGGAGTAAAACAAGATTACAAAGAAGCATTTTACTGGTTTAAAAAAGCAGCAGAACAAGGAGATGCCAAGGCTCAATACAACTTGGGTGTGATGTATCGCGAAGGAAAAGGAGCAAAACAAAATTACAAAGAGGCATTTTACTGGTTTAAAAAGTCAGCGGAACAAGGAGATGCCAAGGCTCAATATAACTTGGGTGTGATGTATTGCGACGGAGAAGGAGTAAAACAAGATTACAAAGAAGCAATTAACTGGTTTAAAAAAGCAGCGGAACAAGGAAATACTGGCGCTCAATATAACTTGGGTGTGATGTATCGCGACGGAGAAGGGGTAAAACAAGATTACGAAGAGGCATTTTACTGGTTTAAAAAGTCAGCGGAACAAGGAGATGCTCCAGCTCAATATAACTTGGGTGTGATGTATCTCAAAGGATTAGGAGTAAAACAAGATTACAAAGAAGCAATTAACTGGTTTAAAAAGTCAGCAGAACAAGGGCATTCTGGTGCCAAAACAGCATTGGCAAAAATTCTTGGAGGCAAGTAGTTCCACCGTTTTTGTGATTTCTGTAGTTTGTATCAGAGATCAAAATAATCAAGTAAGCATAAAAGAAAAGGAAGTAGCAAAGGCAACGGCAATAACAAAAGTGAGAAAGCAGAAGTTTAAGTGTAGGCTTTGCAAGAGGAAACAACACAACATAGAAATGATCTTACCCGATGGTTTGCCTAAAGGAACTAGTTTTGATAATATACCCTGTGGGCGTTTATGATTATTAAAATACTAGCTCAAAGTAACAAATCAAAAAAAATGCCTAAATTATTTTGCAATTAAGAAGATTTTTAATTGTGATCACTTGAAGTTGAAAAATCTCAAAACACATTGGTTTGTTTTCATGATCATTCGTGCACTATCACTTAGTATACCGATTTGGAAAGAGGTCTAATATATATAATTCAAGGGAGATTAAAAATGCTAAAGATGAAAGAAAAGAACACTGACTCGGATATTGATTCTGCTCTTACGATAGACAATACGGAATCTTTAAACGCCCTTATCGAGCGTGTAAAAAAAGCGCAGGAAGTGTATGCGACTTTTGCTCAAGAACAAGTTGACAAAATTTTTAAAGCCGCTGCGGTTGCTGCCAATCAAGCAAGAATTCCTTTGGCAAAAATGGCTGTTGAAGAAACGGGCATGGGAATTATTGAAGATAAAGTTATTAAAAATCATTTTGCATCAGAATACATTTACAATAAGCATAAATACGCTTTGACTTGCGGAATTATTAGCGAAGATAAAGCAAATGGAATTAAAATAGTTGCAGCTCCTGTAGGCGTTATTGCCGGGGTTGTCCCTACTACAAATCCCACCTCTACGGCAATCTTTAAATCTTTAATTACTTTAAAAACAAGAAACGCCATAATTTTTTCACCTCATCCCAGAGCTAAAAAATCTACGATAGCAGCAGCTAAAATTATTCTTGACGCGGCAGTTAAAGCTGGAGCTCCTAAAGATATAATTGGCTGGATTGATATTCCTTCCCTTGAACTGACAAATTTGCTTATGACGCATAAAAATATAGCTACAATTCTTGCTACAGGTGGCCCAGGGATGGTTAAGGCAGCATATTCATCCGGGAAACCTGCTCTTGGAGTAGGCGCCGGAAATACGCCTGCAATTATAGACGAAACTGCTGATATCCAAATGGCTGTTTCTTCAATTCTTATGTCAAAAACTTTTGACAACGGTATGATTTGTGCATCTGAACAATCAATTATAATTATCAAAGATATTTACAATGACGTTATTAAAGAACTAACTCTTCGCGGAGCCTACATCTTAAACAAGCAAGAAAAAGAAAAAGTGGCAAAAACAATAATTATTGAGGGCAAATTAAATGCTGCTGTTGTTGGGCAGTCTGCGTATAAAATAGCTGAAATAGCGGGTGTTAAAGTTTCTAGAGATGTGAAAATCCTTGCGGGTGAAGTTTCTGAAATTAATTTGAAAGAAGCATTCGCTTATGAAAAATTATCACCGGTAATTGCTATCTATAAAGCCGAAAATTTTGAAGATGCTGTTGAGAAAGCTTATAGTCTTGTAGAATTTGGTGGAGCTGGTCATACATCTGTACTTTATACTGATGAAAGAAAGCAGGATAGAATTAATACATTTGCAAAAAAATTGCATACAGGACGTATTTTAATTAATACGCCATCATCGCAAGGCGGAATAGGAGATTTGTACAACTTTAAATTGGAACCTTCATTGACACTTGGATGCGGTTCGTGGGGAGGAAATGCCGTGAGTGAAAATGTCGGGGTAAAGCACTTGTTAAACTATAAAACAGTTGCGCAAAGACGTGAAAATATGCTGTGGTTTAGAGTCCCTCCAAAAATTTATTTTAAGAGAGGTGCCACAGATTTGGCGTTACGCGAGTTAGAAGGCAAAAAACGCGCGTTTATCGTTACAGACAGATTCCTATTTAATTCAGGTGCAATTTACAATATTACAAGAGTTTTGGAAGATATCAACATAGATTATCAAATATTTTTTGACGTTAAACCCGACCCAACAATTTCTACAATAAATGAAGCGTTGTCAATGCTTAGAACTTACGAGCCTGATGTAATTATTGCATTTGGAGGTGGTTCTCCGATTGACGCTGCAAAAATTATGTGGCTCATGTACGAACATCCTGAAGTGGATTTTCAAGATATCGCCATGCGTTTTATGGATATCAGAAAAAGAATTTGTAAGATTCCAGAATTAGGAAAAAAGGTACAGCTTGTTGCAATTCCAACAACTTCGGGCACAGGATCGGAAGTAACACCATTTGCTGTTATTACCGACGATGAAACGCATATTAAATATCCTATTGCAGATTATGCATTAACTCCTAATATGGCTATAGTTGATCCTAATTTTGTTGATTCTATGCCAAAAGGACTATGTGCGGCATCAGGTATTGATGCTTTAACTCATGCCGTTGAAGCGTATGTGTCTGTTCTTGCGACAAACTTCACAAATTCTCCTGCGCTAGAAGCTACAAAATTATTGTTTAGGTATCTTCCGCGTTCTTATGCTGGAGATGATCCTATAGCAAGAGAAAAAGTTCATTACGCGTCAACTCTTGCGGGCATGGCTTTTGCGAATGCGTTTTTAGGTTTATGTCATTCAATAGCACATAAGTTGGGGGCGGCATTTAATATACCTCATGGTATTGCGAATGCCTTGGTTATTAATCAGATTATTAAATATAACGCGACGGATTGCCCAAGAAAACAGGCTATATTTCCGCAATATAAATTTCCTAACGCTAAAGCAAAGTATGGGCAGATTGCAGACGAATTAGGTCTTGGTGGCAAAAATGACGATGAAAAGGTTGGTTTATTGATTAGTGCAATAACTAAGCTGAAAAAAGACATCCAAATACCTCTTTCAATAAAAGACGCAGGTATAGGAAAAAAAGATTTTTATGATAGACTTGACAGTCTTGTAGACCATGCATTTGATGATCAATGCACCGGAGCAAATCCGGTTTATCCATTGATGGAAGATATTAAAAATATTTTTATAAGAGCTTATGATGGGGAAATTTAAGAAAAATTAGAAGAAGATAAATAATAACCAAGAAATACATTTTGAAAAAAGAAACTCTCGGAAGGATTGTCGGAGCGTTACTTTTTAAAAGGTTTTGTTAGCGCTTGAGGTCTTTAACCACCGTGACTTATAAAACATTGCAAGTCTTACAATGACTGTGATGCTTGAGTTTTTGCTTTGGAGGTCTATTTGTTATAGATTCAAGAGTAAGAAGTCATTTGGCATAAACTTGGCAATTTTCAGATCTGTTTAACTGTAAACATACTAAAAATCAACCATTTCCTACAAACAAAAAGATTCATGTAACGATAAATGGCGGTTTCCTCACGCCTCAAGGCTTGCCACTAATGTTTATGGGCTACACAGGCTTCTTTACATATCATAATTCTTGACAAGTCTCCAAAAAACATACGCTTTAACTTCCGCTGTCTTACTTTTGTTATTGCCGTTGTCTTTGCTACTTCCTTTTATGCTTGCTTGATTATTTTGACCATTGGTATAAATTACAGAAATCACAAAAACGGTGGAACTACTTGCTTTCAAGAATTTTTGCCAATGCTGTTTTGGCGCCAGAATGCCCTTGTTCTGCTGACTTTTTATACCAGTTAATTGCTTCTTTGCTTTTTTGTAGCCTTGTTTTACTCCGTATCCGTTGTCATACATCACACCCAAGTAATATTGAGCCTCGGCATCTCCTTGTTCTGCTTTTTTGATCTGATCAATTCTTGTTATCCTTTTTCTCCTTGGTATAATAAAAACTTTCATTTTTTTTTAAAGGACTGTTTATCTTGCAATGAGAATTTTTTTTACAGCATGTTTTACAACAACCGCAACTGCCTTTTATCAAATGTTTCACCAAACAAATTATAGCAACCGCCACGATTGCAATTATTATTATATTTTGTAGCATTTTACCACCCATATAGAAAAATTAAGGCATTACAGCCAACTATAGATTAAAAGCAAAACCCTCAAGACACTAATATTTTAACAATGTTCCGATTTGAAAAACAATAAACGAGACTATCCATGCAGAAGCTGTACTTCCTATGACAAGCAACGCAAGCCACTTGTAACTTGAACCCGTTTCTTTAAAAAATACAATTACAGAAACAACACAAGGTATGTATATCAAGCAAAAGATAAGAAAGGTTATGCCTTTCAAAGACGACCAGTCTTTATCATTTGCAATTTTTTCTTTTAAAGGAAGGTTCTCTCCCAAATCATCTTCTATAGCATAAATTGTACCCAAAGTACTCACAATTACTTCTTTTGCGGCAAACCCTGCTATTAAAGCCACAGCTCTGTTACCATCCATGCCTATAGGCTTAAAAAAAGGCTCCAGAATTTTTCCAGCTCTTCCAGCAAAACTATACTGCGTTTGTAAAGCACCCTGTTCATTTTTACTAAGGTTTTCATTTATGGGAGCTTTAGGGTAAGTAAATATAACCCATATTAAAATTGATGCAAACACTATTGTTGTTCCGGCTTTACGCACATATAATGTTCCTCTCTCCCACATTTTCAAAAGAAGACCTTTAATTGTAGGAATATGATATGGCGGAAGTTCTATAACAAAATATGCCGCCTCTCCCTTTAAAACTGTTGAGCTTAAGAGCTTTGCAATACCTAAAGCAATAACAATGCTTAAAAAATACATCACAACCATAATACCTGTTTGGTATTTAGCATGAAAGAAAGCGTCTATAATCAAAGCAAACACCGTAAGTTTCGCGCCACATATCATAAAAGGCGCAATAAACATAGTTATAAGTCTGTCTCGTTTTGAATCTAATGTTCTTGTGGAAAGAATACCCGTAACTGCACATCCGTAAGTTGAAAGCATCAAAGGCAGAAATGATTTGCCGTGAAGCCCAAATCTGCTCATAACTTTATCCATTACAAAAGCGGCTCTTGCCATATATCCTGAATCTTCAAAAAATGCTATCGCAAAAAACATAAACAACATCGTGGGGAAAAATCCAAGCACACCTCCAACTCCTCCAATTATACCCTTAATCAAAGACCGTACGGAACACATTGGAAGTAATGATGCAACAACTTCTCCAATCCATTTAAAAAGCAAACCAAAAAAATCTACCATAGGATTCGCAAGGGTAAATGTAAATTTGAAGATTACGTACATTACTAAAATAAAAATAGGAATT
>BNVZ01000019.1 GCA_025998475.1 Endomicrobiia bacterium
TGAGATAATCTTCACCAGTGTCATGGAGCCAACCATTGATTGACACTTTTCCATTGCGAACGTCAACACCTACGACAATTCTATTCGCACCGTACTTATCCACCATATCGCGCACAAACTTAGGATCTTTTACGGCGATAGTTCCTAAAATTACTCTATTAGCAATTTGCAAATATCTTTCGACAGTCTCGGCCGCTCTAATTCCACCACCTACTTGAATGTGGATTATTTTGCCTATTTCTTTAATTATTTCGTAATTTGTGGTTAGTCCGCTTTTTGCGCCGTCTAAATCAACGATATGTAAAAATTCTGCACCCATACCTTTGAAGTTTTGTACGATTTCAATGGGGTTTTTACTATATACAGTTTTTTGCTCATAATCTCCCTTGTACAAGCGAACAACCTCGCCGTCCAACAAATCAATAGCAGGAATTATCATAAATTTGCCATCCATTTTCTTAAAATTTCTTCACCAACTTTTCCACTTTTTTCAGGATGGAATTGACAGCCCATAACATTATCCTTTTGCACGATTGCGGGGATTTTCACATTGCCATATTCTGCAAATTCAATGCAATCGTCGGTAAAGTCTGCCATATACGAATGGACAAAATAAACATCGCCTACGCTGATATTATTCCAACCCATATGCGGTAGTTTTGCAGTGGTTTTAATCAAATCTACATTGCCTTTTAGATACCCAAGCCCTGCTGTTTCTACGCCTTCAAAGCCTTTTTCAAATAGAATTTGCATACCTAAACAAATACCCAGTATTTTTGTACCTTTGGCCTTGCAATCGTTTAGAATGTCTATTAATCCAAACTCTGTCAAATTTCGCATAGCCACATGAAAGCTCCCCACACCTGGTAAAATTATACCGCTTGCTCGTCTAATTTTGTCGGATTGCCTCATGAGCTCGGCAGTCACGCCCAAACGTCGACACATATTCAAAACGCTGCTGACGTTACCCACATTATAATCAATAACAGCAATCATTTACAGAACCCCTTTCGTAGAAGGAATATTATCACTGCTAATTTTTATCGCCTCGCCTAATGCCCGCCCAAATGATTTGAAAATTCCTTCAATTATGTGATGTGTATTCTTCCCATGTATAACGTTAACGTGCAATGTTATTCCCGCATTTACGATAACCGCCCTAAAAAATTCCTCCACCAGCTCCGTTTCAAAATCGCCAACTTTATAAGTGGGTAGTTCCACATTAAAAACAAGATATGGACGGTTAGAAATATCAAGAACCGTTTCAACTAAAGCCTCATCCATCGGAATTTTTGCGCAACCATAGCGGTTAATACCTATTTTGTTGCCAAGAGCATCCTTCAATGCTTGCCCCAAAATTATCCCAATATCTTCAATCGTGTGATGTTCATCTACATTCAAATCACCATTTGCGATCACTTTTAGTGTTATTCCTGCCTGAAAAGCCAGTAGATTTAGCATATGGTCAAAAAAACCAACCCCTGTACTAATTTTGTTTTCGCCTTTCTGGTTTAAATTCAAGGCAATTTCAACTTCAGTTTCCCTAGTTTTTCTTGTTAAAGTCGTTTCACGCATTGTATAAATGCCTCCGTTTCTTCTTTGGCGCCTATTGTTACTCGTAAGAATTTGTTAATCCTGGGTTTATCCCAATAGCGTACTAATATTTTGCTTTCAAACAACTTTTCATAAACTTCTTTTGCATTCTCAAATTCAACAAACAAAAAATTTGTACTTGAGTTTAAAACATTCGTTTTCAGCTCTTTCAAAGCCTTAACCGTTTTGTCACGGGTGGCAATTATACGCCCCAAGTTCTCATGAAAATATTTTTCGTCCTGTAGTGCCGACTTTGCCCCAATTTGCGCTAACATATCCAGTGGGTAGGAATTAAATGAGTTTTTTACCGTAATCATTGCACTTGTTAATTGGCTGTTTCCAACTGCAAACCCTGCGCGCAAACCCGCACACGAATACGATTTTGAAAACGTGCGGACGACTAGCAGGTTATCATATTTTTTTGTCAAATGGATTGCTGTTTCTGCTCCAAAATCCACATAAGCTTCATCAACAATTACGACACCTTTTGGATTGTTTTTAACAATTTCTTCAACTTCTAATTTAGAAAGAGCGATAGAAGTTGGTGCATTAGGGTTGGCAATTATAACTCCATCGCCATTTCTATATTGACTAACATCAATGTTAAAATCTTGATTTAATGGAATTTGCTTTAAGCCAATATCATACATTTGCGCCCAGACACTGTAAAAGCCGTACGAGATATCTGGTGTCAAAATATTTGTTTTTCCACTAAAAAACGTTTGCAATGCTATCGACAAAACTTCATCCGAGCCATTACCGACGAAGCAGCACGCCGCTGCACCCAAACTAAATTTTTGAGATATAGCTTCACACAACACATTGCTATCACCATCTGGGTACAAACGAAGTCTTGCAAAGTCAAAATTTTTTATAGCATTTGCAACTGTTGGAGAGGGTGGGTATGGGTTTTCGTTAGTGTTTAATTTTATCCAATCATCGCCAATTGGTTGAATCCCAGCGACGTATGGTCTTAATTTTTTAACTTTTTCACTAATCATTAAGAACTCTCCTCAAATCTAACTTTAATAGAATTTGCATGTGCGTCCAACCCTTCCAATTTTGCAAATTTCATAACATCATCTTTGAAATCTGCCAAAACTTCTCGCGGATAGTAGCTGTACGAACTAAACTTCACAAAATCGTAAACACCAAGCGGCGAGTAGAATTTTGCCGTTCCTCCTGTTGGTAAGACGTGGTTGGTACCACTCATATAATCGCCCAACGGTTCGGGCGTGTTCTCGCCTAAAAATATCGAGCCTGCATTTTTAACTTTTGGCAATTTCTCCAATGGGTTGTCTGTTAGAATTTCCAAGTGTTCAGGAGCGATTTTGTTTGATAATTCAAATGCTTTTTCTAAAACATCAACCACAATTGCTACCCCATAATTTCTAAGCGCACTCTTAATTATTTCCTGTCGTTTCAAATATGAAAGTTGCCGCTCCAATTCTTTTTCGGTATCAATCAAAATTTGCTCATCTGTCGTGATAAGTATCGCGCTTGCTAGTTTATCATGCTCAGCCTGGCTCATCAAATCTGCAGCAATATATTTTGGATTTGCGGTTTTGTCAGCTATTATCAACACCTCTGACGGTCCTGCGATCATATCAATGCCAACTTTGCCATACACCTGCTTTTTGGCCGTTGTAACATATACGTTGCCAGGGCCAACTATTTTGTCAACTTTTGGTATGCTTTCCGTGCCATACGCCGCCGCCGCTATTGCCTGCGCACCGCCAATTTTGTAGATTTTATCTACACCTGCAACAATTGCTGCCATTAAAACTTCGTCATTTGGATTTGGACACAACATTATAATTTCGCTTACACCTGCCAGTTTTGCGGCAATAACATTCATCAAAACAGAAGAGGGGTAACTCGCCGTACCTCCTGGAACATACACTGCCACACGCTCCAGCGGGCGCACGATTTGCCCCATAATCACACCGTTATCTTTGTTTATAGACCACGACTTTTCGATTTGATTTTTGTGAAATTCTATAATTTGCATCTTGGAGCGTTCCAAAATTCGCATAAAGTCTGCACTTTCTTTGACAGTGTTTTCAACTTCAAAACTATATCCAGCAAAACCATCGAATTTTTTTGCATATACCTTAACCGCACTGTCGCCATTTTTCTGCACATCGTCAAGTATCGCCTTAACCGTTTGTTCCACTTCAATATTCACATCTTGCCACCGTTTTTTTACGACCGACAAGTCCCTACTTAATAACATTTTCAAGTCTCCTTATCATTTTTGAAATATTCTCATCGTATTTTAACGCTGCCTTACTCGCTAAAATTTTAGTTTTAATTTGCATAGCTTCCTCAAAAATTATTAGTCCATTTTCCTCCAATGTCCTGCCGCTCTCGACAATATCAAATATTGCATCAATCTCGCCATGTTTAGGCATTATTTCCGACGAACCTGTAATCGTTATAATGTCAACTACCATATTTTTCTTCGAAAAATACTTTGCCGCAATATTTGGATGTTGAGTGGCAATTGTAAGGATTGTATCGTCATTTTGCTTGCATTGTTCATAAAATTTCAATTCTTTTGGTTCGCCTGCAACGCAAAATCTTGATTTTTCACACAACTTCAAATCTGCAAAAATATTTGTTACGAAATTATCACCATACATTGAATGCCGAGAAGCCGTGCTTTGCAATTCGTATTCACGATAACAGTCAAATGCAGAAATTCCGATATCTGCCCAATTTTTATCTACATACTGTGGAATGTCTGCAACACGAGCAAGCAGAAATATCGCCTCACCATTGTCACACCCAAACTCTAATTGTCTCAACTCACGCAACTCAATTTCCCTTTCCAAAGATTGTGACGTATAGCCTGCCTTTTTAAAAATGTCATACGCCTGGATTAAAAGTCGTCTGCCTTTTGGCAGCGCAATAATAATTTTTCTCATAAACCTCTCCTATGATAAAAATTAAATCTAGAAACAAGAAACTGTCCTAAATTCAACAATATTTGCAGCATTTTAACTAAACAGATGTCTCTAAAATCCATGGTTTTTACAGATTTCTGTATTTACCATGCCAATCTTGCTTAAGGTATCTCGTCGTAAAAATAAAATCGGGCACCGAAACAAAGACACGGTGACAATAACCTGTTAGAGCTTTTAAAAACACCCTAAACACATATAGCTTGTCTTGCTTTATACATCTAACATATTCTTGATAATTTGATAATGATCTCCAAAAAATTTATCTTGCAGTCCGTCTAAATTTTTAAGAGGCATCCATTTGACTCCGCAAGCATCACCGGAAGACTTAACGTTTGGCAAATCATCTAATTTCAAATCAAACAAATGAACATGCGCAATACTTCTTCCTCTTTGGTCTCTAGATGGATCGTCAAATACTTTTACAAAAGACAAACTCTTTTTAAGGGCGTTAGCATCAACATCAATTTCAATTTCTTTCTTTAATTCTCCTATAGCGCAGTTGGCAATAAGCTCCGTTTGCTTTAAAAAACTGCCAGGCATTGCATAAAGATCTTTTCCGGGGTTACTGTTTCTGTGTATCAAAAGAATATTTTTTTTACAAACGACAATTGCATCTGCGGTTACAAAAACAGGGGCAAAAGGCGCTGATTTCCACATGTCCTTATAGTCTTTGATGTAACTGTACTCATCTTTTAAGACATTATAAATATTTTTATTGTTTAAAATCCAATTACTTAACCATTTGCTTACTTCGTCAGATACACGCAAGATATAGTTATTTTCAAATAACTCTTCTCTTATTTGTGTTGCGGACAGACCATTATATAATTTAGGCATTTCAACAAATTCCCATTTTGGAAAATAATCCAAATAATAACTTGTATTATCCTTTTTATGTCCTATTATGCCTACTTTATCGTTTTGATTTGTATTTTGCTTTACTATTTTTTCAACTTCAGCCAACCACCACGAAAAATCGTAGTTACTGTCTGACATAGACGCAATGACCAGTCTTTCGTAGTCAATTTCATTAACCAAACCCAGCATTTCAATTCTTTCTTGGACAGTCCAAGGGTCATGAATGCTTCTTGCTTTTTTTGCAGAGCATACTATCGCTATAACTTTTTTAGTTAAGTGTTGCGCCTTTCTTATTATTTCCAAATGAGCAAGCGTTGGTGGTTGGAATCTCCCTATGTAAACTATAACATCTGTCATTTTTATACCTTTAAACAACTACACTATAGGTCTGTCTAAAAACCCATACAGCAAAGCCGCTGCTAGTAACGCGATGTTATTTTACGACGAGATACCTAAAGCAAGTTGAGCTCCAATTGCAGATAAAGGTATAAAAACCCTCATCCATCAATTTTATCAATCATTAAGATAAAAATCTTAAAAATTTGTCAAAGTATAAGAAACCTTTTCCCTTGTGCAAGTAAAAATTGTCTCTGTTCTCCGAAAAAATTATATCTTTTTTTTATCAAAAAAGATATCTTTTGCTTTATCTTTTTTTGATAAATTTTAAGAGTTTTTAGGTAAACTCAAATTGCTATTTTGGGCGTAAAAATGGTAGTAACTATTAGAGTGTTTGCGTATTTGTTTAGTGTATAGGATAAAATTATGAAAAGAAAAACTTGTATCAACCAAGCCTAGGTATTGTGTAACCTTTGCACCCGTTTAAAAAAAGTAATTGACAACTATAAACTGCAGTATAGAAAATGAGCTATCCTAAATGAACAGGAACATTGAAGTACACATATTTGACTACCTATCTAAGCATCTAAGCCCTAAAAGATTTGAACACTCTTGCAATGTTGCTATGATTGCGGTAGAACTTGCTTCAAAAAATAATGTAGACTTATTGAGGGCCCAAATTACGGGACTTTTACATGATTGCGCGAAAGCCATGACAAACGAAGAACTTATTGATTTTTTTAAAAGACGTAAAACTTTCGAATGGTTTAAAGAGATAGTAAAATTTTCACCGCATTTGCTGCATTCCTTTGCCGGCGAAATTGTTGCAAAGGAAGAATTTAAAATAAAAGATAAAGATATTTTAAATACAATAAGAAATCATACTTTGGGCAGAAGAAATATGAGCGTTCTTGAGAAAATAGTTTTTGTCTCAGATTCTGTTTCTCATGACAGAAAGTGGAAATATGCAAAAAGAATACGAGATTTAGCAAAGAATGATTTAGATAAAGCTTTTTTTGAAATCCTTAAGAAAAAAGTAGAATATGTTATTGATAGTGGCAGTTGGTTGTGTCCACAAACTGTAGATACATGGAATTGGTATGTCTCGAATTATAAAAAATATAATTAAAATAACGGTTGTTATTTTAGGCATATTTATAATATTATTTTTATGTATTTATTATGTGCATGAAAATGACACTATCGGGAAAGAAATTAAAAATAAGGGCGGTGTTACTTTTTCTGTTTTATTATACGGTAGTGAGAAATTATTTCCTGGGAGACTTGATGTATATACCGTTTTATATGACAAAGGAACCAACGTATTAAAAGTATTATCTGTAAATACTGATGTTGTTGTTTTTAAGAAGAAAGAAAAAGCGATAAGCCTTAAAGTGCAGTTTAATAAAAACGCAAAAAAAGATTTAAACTTTGCTATACAAAAATTTTATTTAGATTTACATGAAATTTTAGAAAACACGCATGAAACTAATTTTTATATCAATATGAGCTTTGAAATGCTTAATGCTATAACAGGTAATAATAAAGAGCTCCAATCTCTTATTGCAAAAGATAGCTTTGAAAATAAAGATTTGGAGTCTTTAAACCGTTATGAAACAATAGAATGTGTCTTAAATTTGATGCCGTATAAAATACTAGATATCTATAAAAATCATCATTTTTTAGATACTAATATTTCGAGAATATCATTTATAACTTCCGTTTTGAGATTTAAAACTTTAAAATCTATACTTATGTTTTGCGAACTACCAGTAAAGTACACAAAGACGAGGGTTGAGCCTGATAAACAAAACATTAAAGAATTTTTAGATACAATGTACTATGTTAATGTAAGTTCACAGACAAAAACAAATGATATATTGGTTGATATCAAAAATGCTTCAAAAAAGCCTCGAATAGCAGAGAAGTTAACATGGGTTTTAAGAGATAATAAATTTGATGTATTGGATTGGAGTAATTTTTCTACACCTTACGAGAAAACTTTGATAAAAGACTATAAGGGAAAATTCTATCAAGCTTTAAAGATAGCAAAGATTTTAGAGACCAATAAGGTGATAGTCTCTTATAACAATAAGGCATATGTAGATGTTGATGTATTTCTTGGTAGAGATTGTATAATATACGACAATCTTAATAAAAGAGGGGAACATGCCGGCAAAAATTGATTTTTACGAGTTAGCTCTTAAGGCCGCATGGATAGCTGACGATATGAAAGCGATAGATACTGTTATTTTAAATGTTTGTAATTTAACTACGATTGCAAATTATTTTGTTGTAACCACAGCCCAGTCAACACCGCAGATGAACGCAATATCGGCTGATATTAAAAAAACTTTTAAAGAACAAGATGTAAGATCTTTGGGAAGAGACGGCATATCTTCTTCAACTTGGCAGGTTATAGATTACGGTGGTGTTATTGCACATATTATGTCTCCTGAAATAAGAGAATTGTACAAACTTGAAAAACTTTGGGATAATGCCGATGTTATTGATATTAAAAATTTAAAACATAAAAAACGTCTGTGTCAAAATGAACCATATTAATCAACAAAACAGACTAAATTTACTAAAATGGACGTGGTTATGGCTCAAAAAGAGCGTGCTGCATCTATTTTTGAGCTAACGTAAGGCGTATTGTCAATAAAGTTGAATGTCTAAATTATCCTGCATATCAAAGGAGGTCTTTAGTTCTGCTGCTTAGCTGCTTGAATTTACACTATTATGAAAAAACAAATGCCTAGAGGTTTATATGCAATTACTGCCGAAAATTTTTCAAACGGCAGAGATAACATTACGGTTGCCAAACAAATGCTTGATGCAGGTATAAAAATCCTGCAATACCGCGATAAGCATAAAGCAAAAATTGAAAGATTTAAACAATGTGAGGTTATACGCAAACTAACTTTAGATTACAGCTGTTTTTTTATAGTAAACGACGATGTCGACATAGCGTTGGCTGTTTGCAGTGACGGCATTCATATAGGTCAAGACGATTTGCCCCTTATAAAAGTAAGAGAACTGGCAGGAGACGACATTACCATAGGAGTATCTACTAATTTGCCAAAACAAGCTTTACTTGCCGTAGAACAAGGCGCTGATTATGTAGGTGTAGGTCCTATATATAAAACTTTCACAAAAGATGATGCTGCGGATCCTGTAGGATTAGATTATTTAGATTTTTGCGTAAAGAATATAGCAATTCCTAAAGTTGCTATCGGAGGAATTAAACTTTCAAATTTGCTTGAAGTCTATAAATATAAACCTGACAATATTTGTATGATAACAGAAATAACATCATCGCAAGATATATACATTACTGTAAAAAAAATACAAGAGGTAGTAAATGCTTACTGTTAAAGTAAATGGGCAAAGTAAAGGTAAGTTTACATTGTATCTCATATCCGATTACAAAACAGTTTGGGAGGGGGGGGATTATCTCTCGTAGTAAAATTACTTTTTATGCGTTTGTTGTGTGAGTTAGCTATAACAAAAAAATAAAAACAAAGGTGTAAAAACATGACACGAAAATCATTTAATGCTTCAGAAATTCAAATTGAGAGAACAAGATTTAAACCCGTACTTCCTAGTATATTAAGAAATGGTGTGACTTCTGTAAAACCAGCCAAAGGAAAACTAACACAGTCCGTAGCAGATCAAGATAAAGTTAGGGGATTTTTTAAAAATACTTACGGGTTGCCTATAGTTACATTTGAGAAGGGATCAAATATTGTCGTTAAAAAGAAAGTTATGAAAGTTGCAGTAGTCTTCTCGGGAGGTCAAGCTCCAGGAGGACATAACGTCGTCGCAGGGCTTTATGATGGGTTAAAAAAAGCAAATAAAAAGAATACCCTAATAGGTTATATTGGTGGTTTGTCAGGAATATTAAAAAACAGGTACAAAGAAATTTCTGAAAAAGTTCTTGATGAGTATAGAAATACCGGAGGATTTGACTATATACAGTCCGACAGAACAAAAATTGAGACTGCGGATCAGTTTTATTTGACAAAAAAAAATCTTGGAATATGCAATGTTGACGCATTGGTCGTTGTTGGCGGTGATGATTCTAATACAAATGCGGCAGTGATTGCAGAATACCTCAAACAGGAGAATATAGATAAGTGTGTTATTGGTATTCCAAAAACTATTGACGGCGATTTAAAAAATAAATATATAGAAGTTTCGTTTGGTTTTGATACGGCGACAAAAATTTACTCTGAACTTGTTGGTAATATCTGCAGGGATGCAAATTCATCGCGTAAGCTTTGGCATTTTGTCCGTCTTATGGGCAGAAGCGCTTCGCATATTACGTTGGAAGTTGGCTTTAAAACTCAGCCTAACATTGTTTTGATTGGTGAAGAGATTTTGGCAAAAAATATGACTCTTGCCAAAGTTGTTGAAAGTATAGTTGATGTTATAATAAAGCGTTCGCAAGCAGGAAAAAATTTTGGTATTGTTTTAGTGCCTGAAGGCATTATAGAATTTATACCTGAAATAAAAGAACTTATTTTAGCTTTAAATGATATTTTAGTTGAAAATAAAGATGCACTTTCAAAGATCTCTTCAGTTGAAGAGAGAAAAAATTTCGTATGTGGCAAACTTTCTAAAGAGCTCTCGTCATTGATGGCTAATTTACCTGTGGAGATTGCTTTACAACTTATATCGGACAGAGATCCACACGGCAATGTCGCAGTATCGTTAATTGAGACAGAAAAACTTTTAATTGAAATGATTCGCAGGAGACTTGTGGAGCTTAAAAAAGAAGATAAATATAGTGGTAAATTTTCGTCTATTACGCATTTTTTCGGGTACGAAGGGCGTTGCGGCATTCCATCGAATTTTGATGCTAATTACACCTATGTTTTAGGCTATAATGCCGCTTTGCTCATCCTCAATGGTTTTACGGGTTATATGTCGTATGTAAGAAATCTTGCAAAGTCTCCAAATCAATGGGAGTGTGGCGGAATTCCTCTTACAATGATGATAGGTATAGAAAAGAGATGCGGTAAAGAAAAACCTGTTATACGAAAGACATTAATCGATTTAAATGGCAAACTATTTAAAGAATTTGTTAAACAAAGGGATAAATGGACTATAAACGAAAATTATGTCTTTCCAGGTCCTATACAATATTTTGGACCGGCGCATATAACAGAAATGATCACTAAAACACTAAAGTATGAACATTCAAAAAATAAATAAGAATATAGCTATGGATCGTCAAACTAACTCGCGTAAAGTTGTCCTTTGGCATGTTTAGTTTTACCGAGACATTTTAACCATCGAATATGCTATATTACCAGCGTTAACAAAAAATAGTTTAACTTATTGTCTGCTAAATCACGAGGACTCCACATAGACATACAAAGAAGAGATTTAGCTAACATAATTTTATATCAAGGAGAAAAAGGATGATAAGAGTAAAGTTTCTAGGCAAGCACAAAAGAGTAAGGAATATGCTAGTAATACTAGCAATGTTTGTATGCACAAACATTTGTTTGGGTGTATCTGATATCAAAGGAGAAAGTGTATCCCAAAATGGTAAAAAAACAATTGATCAACTCAAAAAAAAAGCAGAACAAGGGGATGCCGAGGCTCAATTTAACTTAGGTGTGATGTATGCCAAAGGAGAAGGAGTAAAACAAGATTACAAAGAAGCATTTAACTGGTTTAAAAAAGCAGCAGAACAAGGAAATGCCGAGGCTCAAAATAACTTGGGTGTGATGTATTACAACGCAAAAGGAGTAGAACAAAATTGCAAAGAAGCATTTTACTGGTTTAAAAAGTCAGCAGAACAAGGAAATGCCAAGGCTCAATACAACTTGGGTGAGATATATCACGAAGGTAAAGGAGTAAAACAAGATTACAAAGAAGCAATTAACTGGTTTAAAAAGTCAGCAGAGCAAGGATTTGCCAAGGCTCAATATAACTTGGGTGTGATGTATCGCGATGGAGAAGGAGTAAAACAAGATTACAAAGAAGCAATTAACTGGTTTAAAAAGTCAGCAGAGCAAGGAGTTGCCAAGGCTCAATATAACTTGGGTGTGATGTATTGCGACGGAGAAGGAGTAAAACAAGATTACAAAGAAGCAAATAACTGGTATAAAAAGTCAGCAGAACAAGGAGATGCTCCGGCTCAATATAACTTGGGTGTGATGTATTGCGACGGAGAAGGAGTAAAACAAGATTACAAAGAAGCAATTAACTGGTTTAAAAAGTCAGCAGAGCAAGGATTTGCCAAGGCTCAATATAACTTGGGTGTGATGTATCTCAAAGGATTAGGAGTAAAACAAGATTACAAAGAAGCAAATAACTGGTTTAAAAAGTCAGCAGAACAAGGGCATTCTGGTGCCAAAACAGCATTGACAAAAATTCTTGAAGGCAAGTAGGTCCACTGTTTTGTGGTATTGGTCTCTAGTTGGTTGCGGCGTTAAAAATTTCTGATGTTTCCATGTGATAATTTCTGATTTCTTACATTTTGACACATTTTACGACTTTTTTGATAAGTAAGGATTTTTAATGTTTTCAACACCAAAATCAGAACAATGTCCCGGCTACACTGTCCACTCCTTTCAAGGAAAGGGGAATAAAAGTAAAAAAACAATTGCAGTAATTCCACTTTTTCTAAAAAAGTGGTGGCAGACATAAGCAGCCTAATGGGGGAGGACTCTTCTTTTTTGTTACGATGCAACTTAAGTGATTTGACCATGGTTGCTATTTGAACGAGGTAAATCTATGACTAATTATGAAACAGCAGTGGGACTTGAAGTGCATATGCAGATCAACACAAAATCAAAAGTTTTTTGCAAGTGTTCTACGCAGTTTGGCGCTGAACCGAATGCAAATACTTGTGTAATCTGTACATCGCAACCTGGGGCAATTCCAATATTAAATAAAAAAGCGGTTGAAGCTATAATCAAGACAGGTCTTGCATTAAATTTTACCATAAATAAACAGTGTACTTTTGCAAGAAAGCAATATTTCTATCCTGATGTTCCTAAAAACTACCAGATAACGCAAGCAGAACCCCCTTTATGTTCTAAAGGTCGTCTTACAATCACGGTTGGCGACAAAGAAAAAGTTTTAAATCTCACAAGAATACATCTTGAAGAAGATGCAGGCAAGCTTGTTCATGAAATAGGTAGCAGAAAACTTAATTATTCTCTTCTTGATTTAAACAGAGCGAGCGTAGGGTTAATGGAACTTGTTACCGAGCCTGAACTTAGTTCTCCTGAAGAAGCATTAGAATTTTTAACGGAACTTAAAAGTGTAGTTGAATATTTGGGAACTTCCGAATGCAGCATGGAGGAAGGTAAAATGCGCTGTGATGTAAACGTAAGCGTACGTCATACTGGACAGAAAGAGCTTGGCACACGAGTTGAAATTAAGAACATGAATTCTATATCTGGCGTAAGAGATGCAATAGCTTACGAAGTTGAAAGACAGATAGAAGTCCTGGAATCCGGAGGCAAGCTTACGCAGGAAACAAGGCTTTGGGAGGCCGAAGAAGGAATAACAAAATCCATGCGTTCCAAAGAAGGCGCTTTGGATTACAGATATTTTCCTGAACCGGATTTAGTTCCTTTCTCTTTGTCTGATTTTTTTATTGACGATTTACGCAAGCAGATACCTGAACTTCCAAAAGCAAGAAAGAAAAGATTTATAAAAGATTATGGTTTGTCGCAATACGATGCAAACTATTTAACTTCAACAAAAATGATTGCAGACTACTACGAAGAAGCTTTAAACTTTTTTAAAGATAGAAAAGCCGCGTCAAAACCTCTCGCAAATTGGATTTCAACAGAATTAAGCGCAAAGTTCAATTCTTCAAAATCTTCTATCGCTGAAGTTCCAGTGTCAAGCACAAATTTGGCAAAGCTAGTTTCTCTTATTTTAAATGGAACAATTTCAGGTAAGATTGCAAAAACTGTTTTTGAAGAAATGTATGAAAAGTCATCGGATCCCGAAATAATAGTAAAGGAAAAAGGACTCATGCAAATTTCTGATGAATCAACTATTGCAAAGATATGCGAAGAAGCTATTGCCGAAAGCCCTAAAGCTGTAGCAGAATTTAAATCAGGCAAAGAAAGAGCTGTTGGTGCAATTATAGGGCTTGTTATGAAAAAATCTAAAGGGCAGGTAAACCCTCAGATTGTTAATAGGATTTTATTAGAAAAATTGGAAACATAAAAAT
>BNVZ01000020.1 GCA_025998475.1 Endomicrobiia bacterium
TGTTTTATCAAACGCTTTCTTTACTCCCATTAATACTAAACCCATTCCACCCGACCCACATGCTTTCTTTTTCTGTTTCATAGTACTTCTATTGTACTTTTATATGTTAGTTATTAAGAGGTCTATTAATTAAATCAAAATAATACAAATTAGATATACTGAGACGTCGATTTAATAACCAACATTAAAGCTATCTTTTTTAAGTAGGTAATAAACACTTAATCATTAGTAAGCTTACTAACACTATGCTTTTCGTTATGTATAGTTAAAATACACTAAAACTACTATACCATTTTGTAATGTTGAAGATTGTTAATTAGATTGTTAAGGATTCAAATCATCAAATTTTATTAACTGTTATAAGGTATTAGAACCACACTCTAATCATTGCCACTATGTTCTATTGCCAACTTATCCTCGTCGTACTTAATTACTAAGTCTAATAGCAACATCACAACAGATGGCTTTTGTCGCATCACTACTCTTCTTGAGAGTTCAGGAAAGCAGATCTGCATCACCTTCGGCCACGTATCATGTAATATACTGCGATCGACTGAGGTAAAAGATTCTCTTAAAATGATATGTCTGGATCTTTCCTTCAATGCTCTGGCTATTACTATAAGACAATTTAAGAATGTTTTAGCGGATCTTGCTCCGCCGTATAAAAAGACCTCTAAAGCTTTATGTTGTTGAACTTGTCCGTTACAATCTATGTAGGATGCTGGTGAATCATTTATCATGTCAACAACTTGATTCTGTTTGTCGGTTAGCTTAAACGGTATCTCGATTTCATCGGCTACTATTATATTCGCCTTCATAATTTAGCTACATTGGCAGGTAAGTATATGTTGATCGGTGTCTTATTATCAGCTGCCCCCCTATACTTCTATTGCTTGTGGAATACGTTTGCTTAAATTTTTAAAGAACGCGTTAGGGGGTATGGGGGTATGAGGCTGTCCATCTGTTCATCCAATCTTGACCACCATTGGCTTCATATGCTTGCCACATTACTTCAAGCATGCCTAGCTTTCTTACGTCTTCTACGTTTGCACCAACTACAGTTACTATATCCTTATCCGTTTTCTTATTTGCCATGGTATTTGTACCTGTAAGTCGTATTTCTAATGTGCCTGCTGGATTCGAACAAGCGGGTAATGGTTCTGCAGGCCACTCTCTTGCCACTTGAATAAATCACCGTCCTGCGCATGTTACGGCGTTCTCCCTCGCGGTAGAACTCACCCGTAACAAGTAGTTAAGTGCTGTTACGAAGGATTCGAACCTTCACCTCTGTTTCACCAGCCTCTGCTTTAAGCTAGTATCGCTACGCATTTAACTATTTCATGACAGTATACAGCTAGCTTTCGCTATCCGCATACTGTCACTTTATTAAAAGAAGAAATGTGAATACACACATTCCTTCTTTTAAAATCATACTTCCGATACTGTGTGAAGAAATAAAACATTTCATCACACAATACCATATCTATTGATATCCGTCCGTCTCGTGTTCTGGTTGGTTACCCAACTACACTAAGTCATAGCCATACTAGCCTACGCAAGATTGTTCGCGCTCGATTAAGCAGCCTAGACTATTAAGATATTATTAATTATCTTAATAGCAAGATAGTCATATCAAAATTATTAAAGTCCCATTTATTTATTATACTATGTTTAATAACTTTTTGCAAATTTTAAAATCTCACAATATACATTTCTTTAATAGACCTCTTGCATAACTAATATATAAAAGTACAATAGAAGTATATGAAACAGAAAAAGAAAGCATGTGGGTCGGGTGGAATGGGTTTAGTATTAATGGGAGTAAAGAAAGCGTTTGATAAAACAAAGGATAGCAATGACAGATAGAAAAGAAAAGATAGGGTAAGAGCAAAAAGGTTCAAAATAGTCTCAAAGATAGATCTAGGAGGACTTAGACAGAATACATACAAACACACTAACCCCCAAAAAGAGATCAAACAAACACTAAAAAGCTGACAAAAGAAGATAAGGAGTTAAACAGGGAGATTTCATCAGATGATTATAGTAGAAAACATTAAAGTATTTGTTAAAAGGTTCAAAATAGTCTAAAAGATAGATAAGTAATTGCAGAAGACGCTTTGGACTGCGATTTAACTTGGGTTGCAGGTATTTGTATTCTTGAATTTAATACTCAAGTTATGCAAGAGGTCTATTAAAGTATTTGTTAAAAGGTTCAAAATAGTCTAAAAGATAGATAAGTAATAGCAAAAGACGCTTTGGACTGCGATTTAATTTGAGTTTCAGGTGTTTGTACTCTAAAATTTAATATTCAAGTTGTGCGGGAGGTCTAGTGTCTCCTTTGACACAAGTAACACCGCATTAGTAAATTTTTTGATGTCTAAGAAATATTTGTTGAAGTTTGTTAGAAGTTGTTAGCTTTAAACCATCGATATCTACAACCGGCAAAAGTCACTAAAAACTATTTATCTTGTCGATATGATGCTAAAAAGCGGGCGATGGGAATCGAACCCACATCTCAAGCTTGGGAAGCTTGGGTTTTACCACTAGACTACGCCCGCAAAATAAAACCTAAGTATCGTATTTAGAGCTCTCTACATTATGGTTGTGATTAGATTTTATACTTTTTTTTAATTTGCGGCAATTCCAACAAAACTAACTTTAACATTTCATCGGTATTGGATACTTCTCCGTTCCGATATGCTTCAACGGCAATTTTCAAAAAATCTCCAATCCACGGACCGGGTTGCAGGTTAAATTTTTGCATTATTATATTCCCATCTATAATTTTTGGCAAAGGTTTGGCCTTTTTTAATTCATAATAATATTTCGAAAGTTCTCTGACAGATTTTTCTTGAAGTTTTAACTCTTTAGAAGAAAAAACTTTCAACGTTTTATAGGAATGCCAATCTGACATTGAGAGCAAAACTAAATCGGGTATTTTATCGCCAATATCTCTAAAAAGCTTCAATATCGCTTTTTTTGTGACTATATTATTTCGCGTTAAAGCCGGCAAACGCATATGATATTTTATAAGTGACATTACATATTCAATATCTTTTTTACCAAATTTAGCAGAAAGCATGATATCTTCCATTTTCTTTGCGCCGTCCTCTTCGTGACCAAAAAAGTGCATTTTCCCGTTTTTAAATGTTGCAGTTTCAGGTTTTGCATTATCATGAAATAATGCAGTAAATTTTAACAATCCAATTCTTGTCACGTTCTCAGAAAAAAAGCTGCTCTCTTCAAAATGGTTTTGCATATCAATATAGCTTGTGGGAAAATATCTTCTTAAATTATTTAAAATATTTTCAGCAGATTCCATGGTTTCAAAAGAATGCTGAAACAAGCCGCCGGGATGGTAATAATATTTTTTACTAGCTTTTTTCATTTTCTTTATTTCAGGAAAAAGCTCTGCAAGCAATCCGGATTTATCCATTTTATCAATCAAAATAACAGACTTTTTTATGGATAAGACTTTAAAGAATTCGTTTTTTATTCTTTCGGGAGCAATTGTATTTATGAGCTTTGCATTTTGTTTTATTTGCTGCAATGTTTTTCTTGAAAGCTTAAAATATAGCTCTGCTGCAAAACGAAATGCCCTAAGCATTCTTAATGGATCTACTTTAAATGACTTATCAGAAATTGTATTTATTGTTTTTGATTTTAAATCTTTTAAAGCATTGTTGTTAGGCAAAATAATATGTTTTTTAAAATTCTCGAAGTATCTTAAATTAAAAGCTATTGCATTAACAGTAAAATCCCTGTTTTGCAAATCCTCTTCTATGGTCTTACCATTAAAGAGAGAGATGTCTATATTTGCCACAACATTATCTTTAAGTATTATTCTATAAGTTTCGTTTATCTTGTCTAAAGTAATGAACTTTGATTTAAATGCTGTCGCAAGCCTCTTAGAGTATTTTACAGCATTTTTATTAACAGCCAAGTCAATATCTTTGTGTTTACGCTTCAAATACATATCCCTTACAAAACCGCCTACTGCGTAAACATCGCTATCTTGCGATAAATCATTAATCTCACTAATAAGTCTATTCAACTATAAAAACCGCCGTATTATTTTATTTTGGATTGATTACTACAGTAATAGAATTCCCTAGAAATATCCTGTTTGCAACATTTATTATATCCTGCGCAGTAACTTTTTCTATATCTTCAATAAATTCATCGTCATATTTATAGCCTTTGCCTGTAATTTCGCGAAAACCATAATAATAAGATTGATTACTTACTGTCTGTCTGTCCATAATATAAAGACCTTTTATGTATGTTTTTGTATCTTTCAGCTCTTGCTTAGAGATTTTTACAACGCAAAAATCATTTAAAATTTCATCTATTCTTTTTAAAGTTAAACCGATATTCTTTTTATCAAGTCCTATGTAAATTGCAAAATGACTTTCTTCCCTTCTTGATGGATAGACAGTATTTACTTCGTATGCGAGCCCTAGTTTTTCTCTAAGCTCTACAAACAGTCTACTTGTCATTCTTCCTCCTAAAACAGCGTTTGCAACTTTGATAGCGATAAAATCATTATCGTAAAGGTTAGGCGCAGGAAAGCCAATGTATATGTACGCTTGATTAAATTTACCTTCGATTTCTTTTTTTATAGATTCCACATGTTTTATGTTAAAAGCAGGCATTTTAAATTTTATACCGTTAGGAACATTTGTAAAATATTTTTCCAAAGACTGCTTTACTATTTTTTCATCAATATTACCCGCTATAGAAATTAAAATATTCGAAGCATTATAAGAATATTCATGCCACTTTATTAAATCTTCTCTATCAAGGTTTGGGATAGTTTCTTTAGACCCTAAAACAGGCATAGAATATGGAACATTTCTATAAAATATTTTTGCAAACTCGTCAAAAGCAGTTCTACCTATACTGTCTTTGCGAGAATCAAAGTCAGCCATGGTAGTTTGTTTTTCAAAAGACAACTCTTTTTCATCAAATGCAGGATTCATAATTATATCTGCAAGAATTTCTGCAGCTTTGTCAAAATACGTAGGAAGAAAAGTCATACTGATTTCAGCCATATCATAATATGCTTCACCCAATAAATTTGCACCAATATTTTCTATATCTTTCGCAAGAACCTCGCTGGAACGATTTTTTGTAGAATGTATCATAAGGTTTGCGGCTAGATGCGATATTCCAGATTTATCTGACGTTTCGTTTATCGCAGAAACAGGCGTCATAATCCTTACGGCAATAACTTCGGCTCCAGTTGTTTTATTGAACAAAACTTTAATGTTGTTTTTAAGTGTAAAACTTTCCATCCCCCCCTCCCAGATACTTCTACAGCCAACTAATCTCTGCATGATTATAAAAAACTATTTTAATTTAGATTTTGGTAGCAAAGCTACATTAGAAATTGTTGCGGGCAAATAGTATTTTTTAAAAAACTCTACTACATCACCAATCTTCATTTTTTCTATTTTACCGACATATTCGTTTACAAACTTAGGATTACCCATCAGCTGCCAAAAACCGCTAATTTCAGCAATATCGTAAGGCGTTTCATGTGAAAAAGCCCAGTTGGTTTTTATTGTAAGCTTTGCCCGTTCCAATTCTTCTTCAGAAATGCCATTGTTAGTTATATCTTCAATTTGCTTTTTTATTTCATCTTTTATCGCCTCAAGATTTTTGGAATCAAAAGTTGACGAAATATACATAATTCCTGCTCCTTTTTCAGCTGAATATGAAGAATCCACAGAATATACAATATGCTTATCATCGTAAAGAGATCTGTATAATCTTGAACTTTTACCACCGCCTAAAACACTTGCGGCTAAATCTACAACATAAATATCATCTGCATTTACATCCGGTCCAAAAAATCCCGTAAGCATATATCCAACTTCTACTTTGCCATATTCAATTACATCTTCACCTTTATGCGTTTTTTCTGCAAGTATTGGTTCTATAGGTATTGGCTGTTTTGCAAATTTACCAAAGGTTTCGTCTAAAAGTCTTTTTATTTTTGTTTCATCGAAATTACCGGATACCACAACAACCATTTTTTCCGGAATATAATGGGTTTTGTAATAACTATATATTTCATCGTGCGAAACGTTCGCGATAACCCGAGCCAAACCTATAATGCTGTTTTTTAATGCGCTTTCCGTGTAAAGTGTTTCGTAAAATTTGTCGTAAAGAACGCATATTGGAGTGTCTAGATGTCTTTGGATTTCTTCAATAACAACTTTTCTTTCCATATTAATCTCGTCATGCGGAAAGAGAGGATTGTAAACAGTATCAGCAAGCATTTGTATACTTTCTTCTACTCCATCTTTTTGAATGTTTATGTGGTACATAGTAAATTCTTTAGAAGTCATGGCATTAACATAACCACCCATATTTTCGACATTTCTTGCTAGTATGGTGCCGGAATAATTTTTACTGCCTTTAAACATTAAATGCTCTAAGAAATGCGAAAGCCCTGCTTGTGACGATTCTTCGTCAACGGAACCTACCCTTACAAAAACAGTTACAGATGCTGCAAGACTGTTTTTATCGTTTATTAAAATAGATGTAAGACCATTTTCATATTTCACAATTTTTACTCCCTTTATTAATTGACAATCATTGTAACAAATTTCTGCGAATTTTTTCATTTTTTATCATACATTTTGCACCCATCCGTTCTTAAGATTTAACAGCTCGAGATAATTCACAACCTCCTCATACTTTTCCTTTGCCAAAGAATGCGACAATTCTTTAAAATTATTTGATTTATAGGCGGGATGATACTGAGCCATTAAACTTACAAAAGTTTTTGCCGAAAATTCTTTTGCTATAAATTCTAAAACTTTTTTAGTATTCTCAATATTTTTTGGCAAAACCAAATGTCTTATAATGATGCCTTTTTTTGCTACTCCGTTACTATCAACTATCAAATCCCCAACTTGCCTTTTCATTTCTTTTAGAGCCGCTTGATTTGCTTCAACATAGTTTTTAATACCTGAATATTTAAAAGCTATTTCATTATCGGAATATTTCATGTCGGGAAGATATATATCAATTATTCCCTCAAGCAGTTTTAAAGTTTCGACATTTTCATACCCGCTGCAATTGTAAAGTATGGGTATTTGCAAATCTTTTTTACGTGCAAGATAAACAGATTTTGCAATTTGTGCGCTATAGTGTGTAGGTGTAACAAAATTTATATTATGTGCGCTTCTGGATTGAAGTTTGAGCATCATTTTAACTAACTCATCAAGACTTACTTCCCTTCCGTTACCAAGCTGACTTATTGGATAGTTTTGACAAAAAACACACCGCAAAGTGCAGTTTGAAAAGAAAATTGCGCCTGACCCTTTTTTTGCGCTTATAGGTGGCTCTTCGCCGATATGGATATTGCTGCTTGCAATAAATATTTTATCAGAAGTTTTACAAAAGCCTTTTTGTCCCAAATTCCTGCTTACGCCACATTTTCTTGGACAAATTGTACATTTATTCATCATCGAGTAAAGCTGTTCTATATTTTCTTCAAAATTAATCATTTATATTTTCTAAACAAACTATATTTGTGTACGGCGAAGACAACGTAAAGATTGGTATGTATACAAACGACAAATGCGCCCATCCGGACTTGAACCGGAATCACCAGCTCCGGAGGCCGGCGCTCTATCCAATTAAGCTATGGACGCATCAAATTACATCGCACTAACAAAACTTATACAATAGACTCCTTGTATAATTATATTTTCATATTCCTCAGGCTTTCTTCCCTTCCAAGCCGACACATGAATAGTAACATATAGTAATCATGAAAACAAATCAATAGACCTCTTGCAAAACTTAAGTATTAAATTTTAGAATTACAAATACCTGAAACTCAAGTTAAATCGCAGTCCAAAGCGTATCTTGTGATATATATCTGTTCTGTACTATTTTGAACCTTCTTGCCCTCCTTCCCCCTATCTTTTCTTACTCCCGACTATCCTTTGTTTTATCAAATGCTTTCTTTACTCCAATTAATCCTAAACCCATTCCACCCGACCCACATGCTTTCTTTTTCTGTTTCATAGTACTTCTATTGTACTTTTATATGTTAGTTATTAAGAGATCTAGTGATATAAGTGAGCTTCGTTTTTGGAGGAGCAAATATTCTTTTAGATGCTCAAATTGTAAAAAATGCCTTACTCAAAGGCATTCATTTTTAATTTATACAAATACAACCCTTGCCAAAATTTTGATTGTCGTAAGGCAATACCAAATTGTAGTCTATGGAATTTGCTTTGAATCCAAAATCAGCCCCCGTCGAGAATTTTTTTCATGCGTTTGTCACGAAACTACCCCCTTAACGGAAACCACACTTTTAAAATAAATTTGGTATACTAGAGTGTCTGTATAACACAAAGCATGCAAGAGAAGAAGTCGTAACAATACTGAAATCTGTAGGCAATATGGCACAACTTGGGGGGGGGTGATTTGGCTGTAACAGCTGCTTTAAGTTCGTTTTTTGTTAGTTTTTTATAAAAGAAGGTTTTTTAGAGGTCTTTGCTGTTTCTAACAGCAACTTGCGCGTCGAGCTTTTATCTTTATAGTAAATTAACTTAAGGAGATAAATGATGAAATCGTCAAGAAAAATTGTTCTGTCATTTGTATTGTTTTTCATTTGCAACGTAAATACATTTGCCAAAGCTAATGAAACATATGATAAGCTCGATGCAATGATAGGTATTATGGAAATAATAGACGCGAATTATGTTTCAGAAACAAAATCTGAAGATTTAGCTGTCGGTGCTATTAAAGGTGTTGTCGCTGCATTGAATGATCCTTATTCTCAGTATATGGAAGATGAAGAATTTAAGAATGAAATAGAAGGATATTATGTCGGGATTGGTCTTAGAAGCGAGGTTCGAAGTGATGATAGGTTAGTCGTGATAGCGCCTGTACCCGGCACTCCTGCGTATAAAGCAGGCATCTTTCCAAAAGACATAATTATTAAAATTGACGGAAAATCTACTGAAGGTATGCCATATATTGAGGCAATTAGTTTAATGAGGGGAAAAGCCGGCAAAAAAGTTAAGCTTACAATTGTAAGAAGTGGTGTTTTAAACCCGATAGAATTTAATCTTGTAAGGGAAAAAATAAAACCTAAAACTGTGGTAGCTAAAATGTTTGATAATGGTATAGCCTACATAAGACTTACTATGTTCAATGCTCGGAGTGCAGATAATATTAAAAAAGCATTGACAAATTATCGCAAACAAGGGATGAAATCTTTGATTTTGGATTTAAGAGGCAACATGGGAGGGACTTTAGATTCCGCTGTTAATATAGCAAGTATGTTTATAAAAGAAAAAAAACTTGCTGTTTCTACCAAAGGAAGAACTACCGAATCTAAAAAAGAATATTTTACATCCGGAGATGGAGAGTTCTCGGATTTAGAGTTTATTATTCTTGTAAACAAATATTCTGCTTCGGCTTCTGAAGTATTATCAGGTGCTATGCAAGATTTTAAGAGGGCATTAATAATAGGTTGCAATACATTTGGAAAAGGAGTTCTTCAGACTACTTATCCTTTATCCAAGGGTACGATTTTAAAACTTACAATAGCAAAATACTATCTCCCGTCAGGTCGCTCAATAAATTGTTCTGACAATAAAGATTCAAAAAATGGTATAACCCCCGATGTAGAAGTTGAAGTCTCTAAAGATGATGAAAAACAACTTTGTACGCAGGAATATGATGATGAATATCAAGAAGCTACTTCTGCAAAGAATAAACATCAGAGATCTGTTGTTGATAAAGAAAAGAAAGTTGAGGATAAAGTTTTAAACAAAGCAATAGAAATTATAAAAGAAAATAAAATTGCTGAAAAGATAGCGTCTTCTAAAGCAACAGAAGTTATAAAAGAAAATAGGACTGCTGAAAAAGCAGAGCTTTCACAGCCTTATAAAAAGAAAAAATAATAAACCTCCACACAGCAAGACGGCGCGGTATCAGCAGTGGAAATTGAAGAGCTGTAATTGTTGTTTTAGATCTTTGACCCCTGTTTAGCAACATAGCCCAAGAGTCCCTTCTGTTTCCTACTTGCTACTGTTGCAATAAAGTCATTGCTCCGACGCCGCCACCCACAAAGTTCTTTTTTTAAATCAATTGACGGCAAAACATCTCTCGTGCTGTTATACTTTTAATAACTTGTATTATTTGGCATTGGTGAGAACTTTGGGCTGCAACTTAATGGGTAATGTGTGATTGCCATCTATTTCCGATTTGCTCAAAACTCTATGTTTGCAGCGTTACCAAATTTCTTTTGTTATTTGAATTAATATTACAACGCTAAATATTACCAAATATAGCTTTTCTTATGCTTTTAGGCGTACAAAATGATAGTGTATCTTATATGCACTATGCTGTCTGCTTTTTCGAGCGTTTCCATAGCCTAATTGTACTACTTTAAGTGGTTCCCTCATGGCTTGCTTGGGGGGGGTATAAGTTTAGCAATCAAAATATTGCTGTCGGGAGAATATAGTGTCTGCTAAAGATAAACGAGAAAGTATATGGATCAAAATATATACAGTACTGTTGTTTTTATGCGGCATCGGGATATGGTTTACCGTTTGGCCTGTTGATAAACATACGATATCTATAGATCTCGCTCTTGATAAAAAAATAGTTGATGTCTTGACTGCAAACGGTATAGTTAAAGATGATGTTTTGTCGCAATACACAAGAGAAAGAAATACAAAAGCAACTCGATGGAATGAGTTTTACAAAACAATAAAGCTTAAATCAGGAAAAAGCATGCAGCATTTTGAAACAAGTTTCAGGAAGCTTGAGCGCTCCATGAAAGTTGCTTTGAATAAGGTTGATAATAGTGACGGATCTACGACCTATAAATTTTATTCATCAAACAAAAATTATTCCAATATAACTTTTGTACCCAAAAAGTCTTTAAACAATCGGAATTAAATGAATATATTTGCTATGGAAACTTCTTGCGATGAAACCTCCGCTGCAGTTGTTTCAAACGGATCAAATGTAAAATCTGTTGTTATTTCGTCACAAATTAAAATACATGCCAAGTTCTTTGGTGTAGTTCCGGAGCTTGCAAGTCGCGCACATGTAGAAAACGTAAATCAGGCAATATTTCAAACTTTAACGCAAGCCGGTATAGATTTTGATGATTTTTCAAAGAAAATTGACGCCGTTGCTTTTACCGTCGGGCCAGGACTTGCAGGCGCTCTTCTTGTAGGAGCAATAGCCGCAAAGTCTATAGCAAGTGTTTATAAAAAGCCTTTAATTCCGATAAATCATTTAGAAGGTCATTTATATTCGTATTTTATCGAAAGCAAATTTGTAAACCCCCCGTTTTTAAGCGTAGTGATATCAGGCGGACATACTGAGCTCATAATAGTTGAAGATTTCGGAAAATATAAAGTGCTTGGCGGCACAAGAGACGATGCTGCGGGTGAAGCATTTGATAAAGCTGCAAAAATGCTTGGGCTGTCTTATCCTGGCGGGCCTGTCATAGACAAAATGGCAGAAAAAGGAAATCCTAAGGCAGTTAAGTTTACAAGACCTTATTTAAAGGGAAGCTGGGATTTTTCTTTTTCGGGAATAAAGACTGCACTTTTAAATTATCTAAAATCAAATCCTGTCGAAAATGAAAAGAAATTAAATGATGTATGTGCTTCTTTCAGACAGGCTATTGTAGAAACAATTATCTTTAAAGCTTTTGAAGCCACAAGACAATTTAATTTAAAACAAATTGTTTTAGGTGGTGGTGTAAGCGCGAATTCTTTGATGCGCAAAATGTTTAAAGACACTGGCAAAAAAAATAAGATAAAAATTTTTATCCCTTCGCCCGTTTATTGTACTGACAATGCGGCTATGATTGGGTGTGCAGCATATTTAAAGCAAAAAAAATGTGGATTAAACTACAGTTTGGCTCAGTTAAAATCTAGTCCATCGCTAGTGTTGGAAAATTGGTGAAGATTAAATGGTTAGGGTATTAACCTTGTGACAAACGCATGAAAAAAGTTTCTAAGGCGATTAATTTTAGATTCAAAGCAAATTCCATAGACTGCAATTTAGTACTGCCTACGACAATCAAAAATCAAAGAAAACTTTCATGCGTTTGTTATTGTATTGACCTTGACCACAATTATTTACACACAAGTTCTGCACAGCTTGCTTTAATGTGGAATTTTATTTGAACAAATAAAAAAGCAGCGCAGTTTTTTAAAAGCTAAGAATCTAAACAATGAAAAATAATAAGCTTCTTCATGACTGGTTTAGAACTGTTAAAAAATGAAAAAATTAAAGATAGGTAATATTGAACTTAAGAATAATATAATTCTTGCGCCAATGGCAGGAATAACAGATTTGCCTTTGCGTCTTCTTGCAAAGAGTGGTGGTGCGGGTCTTGTGTATACGGAAATGGCATCGGCAAAAGCTCTTATTCATCATAACGAAAAAACAAAAAGACTTTTGGAAATTTCAGATAACGAAAGACCTGTTACAGTTCAGATTTTTGGCGGAGATTCTTACACTATGGCTGAAGCGGCAAAAATTGCAAGAGATATAGGCGCAGATATTGTAGATATTAATCTTGGATGCCCCGCAAGAAAGGTGGCTAAAGCAGGTGCAGGTGTAAAACTTCTTTCCAACGAAAGACTTGTGCATGAAATTTTAGATACAGTTGTGAGAAGTGTAGCCATTCCCGTCACAATAAAAATTCGCATAGGTCTTTTGCCCGGCCAAAACGTTGCCCCTGAAATTATTAAAATAGCGCAAAACAGCGGGATAAAAATGGTTGCTGTACATGCAAGATATGCGTCTCAAGGTCATTTTGGAAGTCCCGATTTGCAATCATTTGCCGCAGCCTGTGTTGGCGCTAAAATACCAATTGTTGCAAATGGCGGAATTGTTGATGAGAAAACAGCAACGTGTTTCTTTAATATACCTGATTGTTCAGGCATAATGATAGGGCGAGGAGCGATAGGTAATTATTCAATATTTAAAAGACTTGAAAAATTTTTAAATTATGACAAAACACTGCCAGTGGCTTCAAAAAACGAAAAAATAGAGTGGTTAAAACAACACGCGCAATATTCTATAGATTGTTATGGTGAAAAAAAAGGGCTCGTGTTGATGAGAAAAGTTGCTCACTACTATGTTAAAGATTTTTTAAATGCTACAAAGATACGATGTATGATTAATACAATGGTTACACTTGTTGATTTTAGTAATCTGATAGAATTTATCGTTAACAATGTTTCGCAGCAAACCGTATAGCAAGAGTTGTATGAAGCGATATAGCCAGCTATAATCAACCTTAAGTTGCACCGTAACAAAAAAGATAAGTCTTTGTTAAAAGATGACAGGAAACGCAAGCTCTTTTGTTTTCGTAGTTATTCTACTCTACCTATTTACGAACAGTTTGGAGAAATATCAATTGTAAAAAAATAAAAACTACAGATCTCTAGAGCGTTACATTTTTAAACCAATATTTATTTTCTAGATACCACTCAACTGTTTTTCTTATACCCTGCTCTAACGACACCTTAGGAGTCCATTGCAAAAGTTTATTTGCTTTATCTATATTTGCCCATGTTGCAACTATATCCGCTTTGCAAAAAGGTTTATAATCGTAATCGGCAAGTTTATTTAAATTCTTTTCGATCAAATTTATCATATAACTAAGTTTATAAGGCTTGTTACCGCCAAGATTAACGACTTCAAAACCAACTTTTTTTAGAGCTTTAATTGTTCCTCTTGCAATATCTTCAACATATGTAAAATCTCTGGTCTGCGAACCATCACCAAAAATTTCAATAGGTTTTTCTTCATCAATCCACTTAATAAATCGTATTACGCTCATATCTGGTCTTCCAGCAGGACCATAACAGTAAAATATCTTAAAACACTTACATCAATACCATAC
>BNVZ01000021.1 GCA_025998475.1 Endomicrobiia bacterium
ACAGAAGGATTCTTGGGCACAGTAGGTGAGTAGGAAACAGAAGGGACTCTTGGGCTATGTTGCTAAACATGGGGTCAAAGATCTAAAGCAACAATTACAGCTCTTCAATTTTCACTGCTGATACCGCACGTCTTGCTGTGTGGAGGTTCATTTTAATGGGAGGATAAAATGTCAGAGAAAGAAATTTTGGAAGTAAACTCTCAGTTATTTAATCTTATAACCATGTTTGCCTCCTCGGCATGGTGTCAGCTTGGTAAAATACAAAATCCCATTAACGGTAAATTAGAAAGAGATTTAAAAGCTGCCCAAGTAACAATTGACATGCTTCTTATGCTTCGTGATAAAACTAAAGGTAATTTAACAAAAAAAGAAGAAGAAACGCTAATGTCAACAATTTCTACTTTGCAAATTAATTATGCTGACGAAATTGCAAAACCTGAACTAAAGCCAGACGACAACGCTGAATGTAAAATATGAATGAATTGTGCGGATAAGCAAAGAACATGGAGATTGCAAGAAGTATTTGTGGATATCCAAATGTTTTTAATGTGGATTTCCGTTTTCATGAGCGTTGCTATTTTCATAGCAGTGGCAACAAAACTTGGGTACAGCCAAATCGCTTAAAGTTGCGCTGTATCGCAGTTTCAAGAAATGTTGGGGGTGAGCTATAGTAGATTAACTTCTGTTTTGTTTAGTAAAAAAGACAAAGGAGTTTTGCAAATGGATTCCCATTTCATGCAATGACAAATTACTCTTACCTTTACTAAATTCACCGTAATACCCCACAACCGCAAGGTTGGGGGATGAAGTTAGTCCTGTATCATTTTTCCCGAGAGGGAAATGATAGAATGGGTTTTTAGAGAAACCAAAAACGATACATAGAGTATCAAGGAAAAAGTGATACATGACAGATGTTGCTTAAATTTTAAAGCAATGTCTGTGTCCTTATAAACGCCTCGACCATAAGGTTGGGGGTAAAATTATTTTGCTCACCTATAATTTAAACAACTTCTTATACCTTCATTTTATTTTTGAAATGACAAAAGATTTATAGTTTAAAGATTTATGCGTAAAATTAAAAACACATATTGGACTATTCTTGTCGTTTAAAATTAGGTTTATAACTAAAGATATAAGCCAACCGCAAAAAGATAACTTTATATATAAATATGCCGTTTATTAAAAGTCCGTCGTTGTTTTAATCCGTTTGTCTTTATTTGACAAAAGTCCAACAATATATTACGAGATTTTGCAGTTTATTGACAATAAATCAAAAATACTATACAATCAGCTCAGAAGTTATCAGGGCCATTGGTGTGGAAATTGGTTGGAAGGTGTCCTATGATGGTGTTGATACAACTTGGAAGGTGTCCTATGACGGTGTTGATACAACGTGGTCAACTGACCTATATTGGTAAACATTTCAAACAAAATCTAAGTAGTGCAAGTGTCAGTGTAGAATTGTTTGATTGTGGACAAACTTAACTAAAAACAGAAAAAATAAAAATTGATGAAAATGGGAGCTGTACGTAAGATGAAGGTTTTAGTGGTAAATTGTGGTTCGTCATCGGTTAAGTATGTGTTGTTTGAAATGGACAGTGAAAAAAAAGTTGCTTGGGGGTTAATTGAGTGCATAGGACTCCATCAGGCATTTTATAAAAGGCAGACGATAAATGCTGAAGAAAAAAAAGAAGCGGTAAAAGTTACAAATCATACGGAAGCTGTTGAACTCATAATAGAAGAACTTCTTGATAAAAAAGTAGGAAATATTGTAGGTATAGAAGAAATTGCGGTAGTAGGGCACAGAATAGTACATGGCGGGGATAAATTTTCAAAGTCTGTTTTGGTTACGGAAGAGGTAAAAGAAGATTTAAAAGATTGTTTCTCTATAGCTCCTTTACATACTCCGGCTCATTATGACGGTATTCTTGCGGTAGAAAAAATGCTTCCCGCTATACCATCAGTTTTGGTGTTTGATACAGCATTTCATCAGACAATGCCTGATTATGCGTATATGTATGCTCTTCCTTATGAATTTTATGAAAAAAATCATATAAGAAAATACGGCTTCCACGGAACTTCGCATAATTATGTCTCGCAGAGAGCTGCCGAGATGTTAGGAAAACCCTTAGATGAATTGAATTTGATTACTGCTCATTTGGGTAACGGCAGCAGTATAGCTGCGATTGAAAAAGGAAAAATTATAGATACTTCTATGGGGTTTACTCCTCTCCAAGGTGTTGTGATGGGAACAAGATGCGGGGATATTGATCCTGCTATTGTAGCTTATCTTTTAGACGAATATCCTCAATACAAAGACGGGTCTGCTTTAAGTGACTTGATGAATAAAAAAAGTGGATTGGCAGGCGTATCAGGTATTTCTGGGGATATGAGAGCTATTATACAAGCGTCTGACGAAGGCAATAAAAGAGCGATTCTTGCTTTTAAAATGCTTACGTACAGTATAAAAAAATACATAAGTACCTACTATGGAATTTTAAACGGTGTTGACGGTTTGGTTTTTACTGCAGGTATAGGTGAGAATTCTGCTCCTGTAAGAGAGGCAGTATGTAAAAATTTAGATACTTTAGGTATTGGAGTTGACGCAGCAAGGAATGGCGAATGTTCAAGCAAAGAAAGATTTATTTCAGTAAAAGACTCCAAAGTAAAGATCATGATAATCCCGACGAATGAAGAACTGATGATAGCAAGAGAGTCTAGAAAGGTATTGATGCAGGTAACTAACGTCTTATAATCCAAAGAGTTATTATGAGAGAATTAATTATAAGTTTATCTGATTTTTTGAAAACAGATGCTATCGAAGTAAAAAAACATAAGTATACAGGCAATATAGACTGTAAGTCTGATATTTTTGTGTCATTTAGAGCTGTTAAAATATCTAATGGGGAAATATATGTAAGTGGCAGGATAAAGGGTTTTGTCTATCTTGAGTGTTCTCGTTGTCTTCGTATCTGTAGCCACCCTTTAGAAATTTCTATAGGCACTAATATGAATATCAAAAACGGCTATGTCGATATTGGCGAAGAGATACGTCAGTTGCTGTTGCTTGAGATGCCGATGAAACCTGTCTGCAGTAGTGATTGCATTGGTATATGTAAGATTTGTGGTAAACATAATAAAAAGAACGGTTCCTGTTTATGTGCTGATAAAGATGATGAACTTGTAAAAGAAAGATGGAAAGCATTGGTTAAATAAGGACACCGGAGGAAGTAAAATGCCAAATCCAAAAAGAAAACATACCCCTCATCGCAGGGATTGTAGAAGATCGGCAAATTCAAAGCTTAACATTCCAAATACGGGTAAATGTTCAAATTGTGGCGCTGCAAAAATGCCACACAGGGTGTGCCCTGTTTGCGGTTTTTATAATAGTAAGCTTATTATTGCCAAAAAAATAAAAAAAGTTGCTCAAAGCAACACAGAGCAGGAAGGCTGATAAACAATGATAATTGCTCTTGATGCAATGGGTGGAGATTTTGCGCCTGTATCAACAGTTGGAGGCGCAATCCTTGCAGCAAAAGAATCTAAGCATAAAATTCTGCTTGTAGGTCCCGAAAAACTTATAGCAGAAAAAATGTTGGAATATGGTAAAAAACATGATGCTGCGTCCCTTGATATAGAAATAGTCAATGCGACGGAGATTATTGCTATGGGCGAGCATCCTGCGAAAGCTGTTCGTCAGAAGAAAGATTCTTCTTTGTCAGTTTGTGCAAAACTTGTAGCGGATGGCAAGGCGGATGCTTTTGTTTCTATGGGCAATTCCGGAGCAGTTATGGCTGTCGCTCTTTTTTATTTAAAAAGGATAGACGGTGTTTTTAGACCTGCGATTTCAACGGCTTTTCCTACCATTGACGGTCACTGTATAATTGCCGATATGGGTGCCAATGTTGATTGTAAACCAGAGCATCTTGCCCAATTTGCAATAATGGCAAGTTCGTTTTGCGAGAAAGTTACTGGTATAAAAAGACCAAGAATCGGTTTGGTTTCAATAGGTGAAGAACCAACAAAAGGTAATGAACTTACTCTAGAGTCTTTTGATCTTTTAAAAGCAGCAGATATTAATTTTATAGGAAATATTGAAGGCAGAGATATTCCAAAAGCAAAAGCTGATGTTGCAATATGTGATGGGTTTGTTGGCAATGTAATATTAAAATTCGGCGAAGGTCTTGCCGAAATGATGTTTGATCTTATAAAGAAAGAGTTGAAACAGCATCCTATGGCGTGGGCATCTCTTCCATTTCTATGGTTTGCAATGAGGGACTTGAGAAAGAGAGTCGATTACAACGAAGCTGGTGGGGCTCCTCTTTTGGGCGTTAATGGCGTTTGCATAGTAGGGCACGGTGGTTCAAGTAGTAAGGCTGTAAAAAATGCGATTCTTGCCGGGTCAAGGGCTGTAGAACATAATCTTACCAATGGAATTAGAGAAGCGATAGCAAGGTATAAAAAATAATATAGGCAAAACGCATGAAAAGTATTTTACGACAAGAGGTGGTTTCTTGCCTATGTAGTCGAAGTTTTAAACGATGCTAGATTGTTTCGTCGCCTTGAATTTACACTCGAATATTTTAAGTTGTGGGTTTTCTTGCAAGCAGCGCGTAAGACGTAAGGGGCAGTCACTCGCAAAGCTTGCGACGTTTACAGGTCGTGGCAATATAGTAGAGGTTTCGAGTACGGAAGTCAGTTGACTATAACACCCCTTACTTGTCATGCGATAAATCTCGCAAACGATGGGGACAGCAGCCGCAAAACTGATAAAAGCATAAAACCATTGTATCTTTTTCGTGCTTTTGTTGTGTGCTTTGCGATAGGAGAGAACCATTGGAGTATATATACTATGCATCTCATGCGTTTGTGATAGATAAAAGGTCGTGTAATAAATGGATAAAAAACTCGGTGTAAAAATTTTAGGTACAGGTTCGTATTTTCCAAAAAAAGTTCTTACGAATGCAGATTTAGAGAAAATGGTTGAGACTTCTGACGAATGGATAAGCTCAAGAACAGGAATAAAAGAAAGAAGAATAGTTAAAAAAAATGAATACACTTCCGATCTGGCTTTTAACGCTTCTGTTGAAGCGTTAAAAGCGGCAGATATTTCAGGAAAAGAAATAGATTTAATACTTGTTGCAACTATTACTCCTGATATGTTTTTTCCGTCAACAGCGTGTTTTCTGCAGACAAAGCTAGGTCTTAATTCATCGCCGGCTTTTGATTTATCTGCCGCGTGCAGCGGATTTATATACGGTATTGCCGTAGCAAGAGCTTTTATTGAGTCGGGCTTATATAAGAATGTTCTATTGGTAGGAGCTGAAGAACTTTCTAAAATTACCGATTGGACAAACAGAGATACTTGCATTTTGTTTGGCGATGGAGCGGGAGCGATGGTTTTATCTGCTTCTGAGGAAAATTACGATGTTTTGTCGACGTATATTGGAGCAGACGGTTCATATTCAAACTTGCTTTTTATACCTGCCGGAGGATCGGCAAATCCTGCGACAGTAGAGACTGTAAATGCAAAGATGCATACAATGAAAATGCAGGGCAGGGATGTTTTTAAAGTTGCTGTTTTGAAAATGGCATATGCAGCCGAAAAGGCACTTGAACTTTCAGGTAAAAAACTTAAAGATATAAAGCTTTTTATTCCCCATCAGGCTAATATGAGAATAATAGAAGCTGTTGCCAAAAAAATTGGTATTTCTATGAACAGAGTTTTTGTAAATATTTATAAAACTGGTAATATTTCGTCCGCAACAACTATTACGGCATTAGATGAAGCTATAAAAACAGGCAAACTTCAGAAAGGCGATATTGTGGAATTAATTGCATTTGGTGGTGGTTTTACGTGGGGAGCCGCAGTAATAAGAATTTAGAATGCGTTCCTATAAAAATCGGCGCAAGACAGATGTTGCATTTGTCGCGGGTGTTTTTAGATTGTTGATGTTTTTTAGTTCCACTCTTAACTTTATGATGTTTACTTTGGCTTTTTAAGGGGTTACAATGTCAAAAATAGTGTTGATGTTTCCCGGACAAGGGTCTCAATCGGTAGGAATGGGAAAAGATCTTTATAATAGATATTCAAAAGCAAAAGAAACAATAAATTTAGCTGGTAGCGAACTTAAAAAAATTATTTTCGAGGGACCGGAAGAGACTTTAAAACTTACTCGATACACTCAACCTGCAATATTTACCGTTGGTATAGCAACTTTTGAAGTTTTTAAAGAATTATTTGACGCTTCAAACGTTGAATTTGTTGCCGCAGGTCATTCTTTAGGGGAATATTCTGCACTATGTGCGGCAGGTTTTTTCGAATTTGAAGATGGTTTATCTATGGTTAGGGCAAGGGGTGAATTTATTCAAAAAGCGTCTGAAGAAAATCCGGGATTAATGGCTGCTGTTATTGGTATGGATAAATCTGCTGTTGAAGATGTTTGTAAAAAGGTTTCGGAACTTGGTGTATGTGAAGCAGTAAATTTTAATTCGCCGGGACAGATTGTTATAGCGGGAACTGTAGCTGCTATAAACAAAGCCGTTGAACTTGCGGCGCAGTTCGAAACGGCGAGAACAGCTATTTTAAATGTTTCGGGAGCATTCCACTCTTCTCTTATGACATCTGCTTCAAATAATATGGAAAAAGAACTTTTAAAATATAATTTTAACGATCCATCTTTTGGCGTATATACAAACTGTGATGCATTATTGACAAATGGTGCATCTTTTGTTAAAGAGAAACTTGTCAAGCAGATCAAAAGTCCAGTAAAATGGGATGAGATTATACAAAATGCTATTGTTGCAGGTTTTGATAGGTTTGTAGAAATTGGTCATGGAAAGGTTTTGTCCGGACTTTTAAAAAGAATAGATAGATCAAAAAAAGCATTGAATATAGAAGATTCGGTAAGTTTACAAGAAACGCTAGAGGAATTGAGCGAATGAGACTTCAAGGTAAAATAGCAGTTATTACAGGTTCAGCACAGGGTATAGGAAGAGCGATAGCTGAGGTCTTTGCATCGGAAGGGGCGCAGCTTGTAATTTCTGATATTAATGCGGAATCAACTAGGAAGACAGCTGATGAAATGGAAACAAGATATGGTGTTGAGACTATAGCGGTTGTGTGTAATGTTGCAAAGTTAGAAGATTGCGAAGCTTTAACGAAAGTTTCCCTTGACAAATTTTCCAAAATAGATATACTAGTCAACAATGCAGGCATAACAAAAGATAACCTTATTTTAAGAATGAGCGAAGCTGATTGGGATGCAGTTATAGCGGTTAATTTAAAAGGTGTATTCAACTGTATAAAAGCTGTAGGCAAACAAATGCTTAAACAAAGACAAGGTAGAATTGTAAATATAGCTTCTGTAGTGGGTCAGATGGGAAACACGGGTCAGATAAATTATTCCGCATCGAAAGGTGGCGTAATATCAATGACAAAAACTTGTGCAAGAGAGTTTGCTTCGAGAAATATTTTGGTAAATGCCATTGCTCCTGGGTTTATTCGTACTGCTATGACTGACAAGTTAACTGAAGACCAAAAACAGGTCATGACTTCAGCAGTACCTCTTTTAAGACTTGGAGAGGCTTCTGATGTAGCAAAAGCGGCTTTGTTCTTTGCAAGTGATGATTCATCTTATGTAACAGGGCATGTTTTAGCAGTTAACGGTGGAATGTATATGTAGCGACAAAATTTAAAGTAGTAAGTGTAGTCAACTGACTTTATATTCGCATATTGCATCGTTTGGACTTTAGGGTATTTTGCCTGATTTATAAGAAGCAATAATTTTGAAATATCAATCAAATAAAATGGACTGAATTTACTTAGAAAAGGTGCAAAAAGCGCGTTAATGCAGAATGGTTGGCTACGACAAAGTTTTTAAAAGCAGGAAATGAGTGTAACATAAAATTAAAAAAAAGGGGGGGGATGCATAAAATGGCAGATTGCGAGGCTAGGATAAAGGAAATTATTGTTGAACAATTGGGTGTGGATCCTGTTGAAGTAGTAGCAGGTGCGTCATTTGTTAATGATTTAGGTGCAGATTCTTTGGATACAGTAGAGCTTGTTATGGCTTTTGAGGAAGAGTTCGATATTGAAATTCCAGATGAAGAAGCAGAAAAAATTCAGACAGTGGGAAACGCAATAGACTACATTAAAATACATATCGCGAAATAAGGCGTTCAAAATGAATAGAAGAGTAGTTGTCAGCGGTATAGGAGTTGTAACCCCAATAGGTATAGGTAACGTTGAATTTGTCAAAGCTTTAAAAGACGGCAAGTCGGGCGTCTCAGCCATTGAGTCGTTTGACACAAGCGAATACACTACAAAATTTGCTGCTGTTGTTAAAGACTTTGATCCGGAACAGTTTATTGACAAAAAAAAAATAAAAAAAATGGCAAGATTTACACAACTTGGATTTGCAGCTGCAAAAATGGCTATCGAAGATTCGGGACTTGATCTTTCCAAAGAGGATCTATCAAAAATTGGAGTTATCACAGGAACCGGAATTGGCGGTTTAGATGTAATAGAGGAGGAAGAACAAATCCTTTTAACGAGAGGTCCTAAGAGGGTAAGTCCTTTCCTTATTCCTATGATAATTACGAATATGTTGCCTGGTGAAATAGCTATTAAGTATGGTTTTACCGGACCAAATTACGCAGTTACAAGCGCTTGTGCTTCTTCTAACAATGCTATGGGAGATGCTTTGAGGTTGCTTCGTAGCTGTGGTGCGGATGTAATAATTTCCGGAGGCTCTGAAGGAGCAATTGTTCCTTTAGGCGTTGCCGGTTTCTGTTCAATCAAAGCTCTTTCTCAAAGAAATGACGAACCGCAAAAAGCATCAAGACCTTTTGACAAAAACCGCGATGGTTTCGTTATAGGCGAAGGTGCCGGTATAGTTGTTCTTGAGACTTTGGAACACGCGTTAAACAGGGGTGCAAAAATATATGCAGAGCTTGCGGGATACGGAGCTACGGATGACGCTTACCATATTACTGCTCCTGAGCCTGAATGTAAAGCTGCTATTATGGCTATTGAAAAAGCTATAACTGATGCAGGTATTTCTAAAGAAGAAGTTGATTATATCAACGCCCATGGTACGTCAACAGCGTTAAATGATAAAACAGAAACTTTTGCAATAAAAAAAGTTTTTGGCGATAGAGCATACAAAATACCCGTTTCATCGACTAAGTCAATGACAGGACATCTTTTAGGTGGAGCCGCCGGTGTTGAGCTTGCGGCTACTATCCTTGCAATGCAGGAAGGTTTTATCCATCCTACTATAAATTATGAAACTCCAGATATTGATTGTGATTTGGATTATGTTCCAAATATAGCGAGGATACAACAGGTTACATGCGCTATTTCAAACTCTTTTGGATTTGGTGGTCACAATGCAACTGTTGTAATAAAAAAATATGTTAAGTAAAAATCATGAAAAACTTCAAAAAGTTATTGAATACGAATTCAATGATCCCGAGATTTTAATAACGGCTTTAACGCATAAATCTTACGTCGCTAGAACTGGTACAAAAAGTTGCAATGAACGTATGGAGTTTTTGGGAGACAGTATTTTGTCGGCTATTGTCGTAGAAACTTTGTATACAAGGTATCCGCACAAACCAGAAGGGAAGTTATCACAACTTAAGGCCCAAATAGTTTCCGCATCTAATTTATGCGCTTGGGCAAAAAAAATATGTTTGGGCGATTATGTTTTTTTAGGTAGGGGTGAAAATACAAGAGAGGCAAGGCAAAGGGAAGGTTTGCTTTCCGATGTTTTTGAAGCAGTAGCAGGGGCAATTTATTTAGATGGCGGTTTTGAGATTTCAAAAAAATTTGTTTTAAAATTTTTGGACGTTCAAGGAGAAATAATAAGTCAAGATTATAAAAGCAGGCTTCAGGAATTTAGTCAGTCCGTTTACAAAAAACTTCCCGAATACAAAACAGTAAGAGAGTCTGGACCCGATCATAATAGGAAATTTGAGGTTGTCGTATATGTCCACAAGATGCTTTCAGGTAAAGGTACAGGAAATTCTAAAAGAGAAGCTCAACAATCCGCCGCCAAACAAGCGATCAAGCGATGTAAAATACCAACCAGTTTCCCATATAAGCAATGCTTAAGCAATAAACCTCGTACATAATATTTTATTACAATTGCTTTTCCTCTCCCGCAAGATGAATAGGAAAAACACTAAAATTAATATATACTCCTACTCCACTACTTTAGCAAAGGCTTATCTTTTCATTCGTTTCGGTGTAATCTAAAGTAATTTGACTATAGTGTATTTATCTACTTTTTATGTGTCAAAACTTTAAAGCTTGACGAATTTCCATCAACGTTTTTCTTGCAACTTCCTTAGCTTGCAAATTTCCCATCTCAATTATTTTTTTTAAATATACCTTGTCTGAGATTACAACTTTTCTTTTTTCAGCTAAAGGTTTCATAAATTCAGAAAGCATTTCCATTATCTGTTTTTTACACGCTGCACAGCCCATTAAGCCCGATTTACATTCTTCTTCTCTCCTTTCATGGTTATTATTAAATATTTTATGAAACGCAAAGACAACACAACCATCAGGATGACCGGGATCATCTTTCTTTATTTTTAAAGGATCGGTAAACATATTTTTGATCTTTTTGCTCAAAGTGTCATTACTTTCACCAATAAGAATTGAATTGTTGTAGGATTTTGACATCTTTCTTCCATCTAAACCAGGAACTCTTGAGGACTTTGCAAGTTTTTCTTGAGGCTCTACTAAAACATTGCCGTAAAAATTGTTAAATCTTCTTGCTATTTCGCGGGTAAACTCTAAGTGTGATAATTGATCTTCGCCTACGGGAACAACATCGGCTTTATAAAGTAATGTATCTGCAGCCATCAAAACTGGATATCCTAAAAAACCGTAGTTACTTAAATCTTTATTTTTGATCGCTTTTATTTGCTCTTTGTATGTCGGACATCTTTGCAACCAGCCCAAAGGAGTAATCATTGAAAGTATTAGAAATAATTCACTATGTTGAGGCACTTTTGACTGTTTAAAAATCACGACTTTTTGAGGATCTATACCTGCGGTAATCCAATCAGCAACCATTTCCAAAGTATTTTCATCAATTTTAAAAGTATCAGCATAATCAGTGGTCAAAGCATGCCAATCGGATGACATATAATAACAATCGCATTCGTCTTGAAGCTCAATCCATTTGCGCAATGCGCCGAAATAATGTCCTATATGGAGTCTTCCTGTAGGGCGCATTCCTGATAATACTTTTTTTCTCATACAATTCTCTCTATCTTGATTGTTAAACTATTGCCCCACAGCTTGCTGTGAGGGAACCGCTTGTAGTACAATTAGGCTATGAAAACGCTCAAAAGTGGACAGCATAGTACATATAAGATAATAAGATACACTACCATTTTGTAACGCCAGAAAAGCTATGTTTGGGAATTTAGAGCGTTGTAATAGCCTAATTCAAATAACAAAAGAAATTTAATAACGCTACGAACATAGAGTTTTGAGCAAGTTGAAATAGATGGCAATCACTCACTACCCTACTTAAGTTGCAGCCCAAAGTTCTCACCAATGCCAAACAATACAAGTTATCAAAAGTATAATAGCACTAGAGTATTTCGAGTCATGTTGATTTAAAGAAAGAACTTTGTGGCGGCGGCGGAGCGATAACTTTATTACAACAGTAGGCGAGTAAGAAACAGAAGTGATTCTTGGGCTATGTTGCTAAACAGGGGGCCAAAATCCAGAGCAACAACTACAGCCCTTCGACTTCCTCCGCTGATACCGCGCAAGCTTGCTTTGCGCGGAGGTTCATTTTTTTAAAAAGTTCAGCCGGTAAAAATCATCACAAAAAAATTTATAATTAAACTTATAATGTTATTCGTCATGTCTGACAACAATACGAAATTCAATATTATAAGGCCAATATACGGGATTAAATTTAAATATTTTATCCTCAACTCCACAGGTAAAAAATAAGCCATAATTTTTGAACCGTCAAGTGGAGGAATTGGTATCATGTTTGTTATTAAAGCACACACATTAAATATAATCATCGTTAAAAAACAATGTTCTATTGATACACTAAAACTCGCTGTAAAATCAGGAAATGCTCTTACCAAACGTATCACAAGTCCAGAAAAAAATACAAGCAATAGGTTTGATGCTGGACCTGCAAGTGAAACAAGAAGAATATCTGATTTAGGATTTTTTAATTTTCGATAGTCAATGGGAACGGGTTTCGCCCAAGCAAAAATAATAGGCGTTTTCATAAGCAGCAACATTACTGGAAGAATAATACTTCCAAATAATTCTATATGGGAAATGGGATTTAAAGTAATACGCCCAGACATTCTTGCAGTATCATCGCCTCTTAAGTAAGCAACATATGCATGTGCCACTTCATGAACCGTAACAGAAAATAGAATAACTACGGCATATAATAAATATTCGGATATCATCATCAGAATCCTTTGTAGTTGTTTTCACTTTGCTTACGGGCACTGCCTCCGCTAGTCTTTATAGTGTTAAGACCAATAAAACACTTTTGCTTATCAAATAGAACCTCTTGCACAACTTGAGCATTAAATTTTAGAATTACAAATACCTGAAACTCAAGTTAAATCGCAGTCCAAAGCGTCTTTTACGGTTTCTGTATCTATTCTGTACTATTTTGAACCTTTTAACAAATACTTTAATGTTTTCTACTATAATCATCTGATAAATCTTTCTATTTAACTCTTTATCTTCTTTTGTCAGTTGGTGTTTCTTTGATCTCTTTTTTTTAGAACTAGTGTGTTTGTATGTATTTTGTTTTGAGTTCTGTAAGTTCTGTATCTGCTTTGTTCCTCCTGTTTTTCTCCTATCTTTTCTTACTCCTTGCTATCCTTGACTCTTTTGTCAAACGTCCCTTTCTTTACTCCCATTAATCGCCTAAACCCATTCCACCCGACCCGCATGCTTTCTTTTTCTGTTTCATAGTACTTCTATTGTACTTTTATATGTTAATTATGCATGAGGTCTAATGACATCTAAAGATTCACAGTTTTCTTGGTGGATGTTCGTATTCATCATGACGATCTTGTTTTATAGACATCTTGTCGTAAAAAACAACATCGGGCACCAAAAAAAGCAAAGGTACGGCAAACAGCAACTTATTGAAGTTTTAAGAAGACTCTTTCATAACACTTTCCTTGCGTTCTCGCTCACGCTTCTGTATCTGCGCCTGGCACTTATTATAGCACATAAACATGCTTATTTAGATTTTTTTATAATAGACCTCTTGACCTTTGCAGAGACTTGCGACGTTTGCAAGTCGCAGCTTGGAAAAAAGCAAATACCATCCATGCCACCACTTTTTTTGCAAAAAAGTGGAATTACTACAGGCATTGCTTTCTTAGTTTTGGTGTTAAGATCACAAAAATCTTTATCTATCAAAAAAAAAAATGCAAAATGCGTCAAAATATAAGAGATCAAAAATTATCACGGGTAAACATCGGAGAATTCTTAATGCCAAAACTAAAAAAGCAATGCCATGATTTTAGGAGGTTCTTGTATTTATCATACTGAACTTGTCGCAGTATCTTGTTACAAAAAAACAACATTAGACCTCTTGCATAACTAATATATAAAAGTACAATAGAAGTACTATGAAACAGAAAAAGAAAGCATGTGGGTCGGGTGGAATGGATTTAGTATTAATGGGAGTAAAGAAAGTGACATTTGACAAAACAAAGGATAGCAAGGAGTAAGAAAACAAAAAGGGGGGAGTAGGAGGAGCAAAGAGAAAATTGAGTATAGCAAAGATGGTAAAGATGATGTTTTAGTACTTTAGGGCAATATAGGACGTATTATTAGACCTGAGACAGTTACAATGTCAGCAAA
>BNVZ01000022.1 GCA_025998475.1 Endomicrobiia bacterium
TCTATCTCCTTCATACATTCCCCTTATTTGAGGAAGAGAAATATGAGATTCGTCAGTTATCATTAAAAAATCATCGTTTTCCTTTAAAAAATAATCTATGAGTGTCGTCGGTCTTGATCCTGGAGGATTACCAGATAAATGTCTTGAATAATTTTCAACACCGCTGCATGAACCTGTTTCTTTCAGCATCTCCATATCATATTTTGTGCGTTGTTCTAGACGCTGCGCTTCAAGAAGTTTATTTTGAGATTTCATGATAGTGAGACATTCATCTAATTCTTTTTTTATGGTTTTTAACGCATTATCAATTTTATATTTATCTGTAACAAAAAGTTTTGCTGGGTAAATATACGCCTTATCTTTTTTATTAATTATTTCGCCTGTAATAGGATTAAATTCTTTTATGTTTTCAACGGTATCACCATAAAATTCAATTCTTACGGCAGTTTCAAGATATGCGGGGAATATTTCAACAGTGTCGCCTTTTACTCTAAATCTTCCCCTTATAAATTCGATTTCATTTCTTTCATAATGGCTTGAAATAAGTTCAGTTAAAAGCAGTTTTATCGGTTTTTCTGTGCCTGTTGTTATTTCAACGCACATATTCTGATAATCTTTTGGAGAACCTAAATTATATATACAAGAAACAGAAGCAATAACGATAATATCTTTTCTTTCAAGGAGTGATGTTGTTGCTTTTAAACGAAGCCTATCTATATGATCGTTTATTGAAGAGTCTTTCTCTATATACGTGTCGCTTGACGGAATATAAGCTTCAGGTTGATAGTAGTCGTAATAGGATATAAAATACTCGACAGCATTGTTAGGGAAAAAAGCTTTGAACTCCGCGTATGTTTGCGCCGCCAGTATTTTGTTTGGAGATATTATAAGCGTTGGCTTTTGTATTTTCTCAATAACATTTGCCATAACAAACGTTTTACCCGAACCTGTAACACCAAGCAGAACTTGCGAATTTTTACCTGTTAGGTAGTTGTGATGTAATTCTTCAATGGCATAAGGTTGGTCGCCAGACGGTACGAATTTAGATACAAGCTTAAATTTGTTTTCCATAATAGTTTTTATATACTTTGCTAACCTCTATATTGGTAGATTTGTGTATATGCCAATATAAAGTTGTCGGCTATAATTTTATCTTTTTTATCAAATCAAAATTTGTCTGGTCAATTTGCAGTGGAGTGATAGAAATGTATCCTTTATCTACCGTATCTACATCATTTCCTTCATTTTTTATACCACCAGACATATATCCTACTGATAATTTATATGAAAAATTACCTTTTTTATCTACCGCAGTTTTAATATTTTCATCATATACCCGCAGCCCTAAAGGAACAATTTTTATACCCTTATAACCTTTCGGAATATTGATATTTAAACAAACACTTTTAAAGAATTCTTTTCTTTTTAATACTTTTTCCGCAATTACTCTTGCTGCCATTGAAGAATGATCGTATTCTGTAGCGTCCATTTCGGCTGCTGAAACAGCAAGCGATGGAATCCCTTTTAAAGCGCCTTCTCTTGCAGCGCCTACAGTTCCGGAATAAATAACATCTTGACCAAGATTAGGACACGTATTTATGCCTGATACAACTAAATCTATTTTATTTCTTAAAAAGCGATATAGTCCATATTGCACGCAATCTGCAGGTGTCCCGTTTTCAATTATGTAAAAATCCTTTGCTATTTTTTCAACTTTTTTATATTTAGCAAGAGATATGCCGTGCCCCGTTCCTGACATTTGATTTTTTGGAACGACAACATACACTTTGCCGATCTTTGAGAGTTCTTTTATTAAAGGACGAAGACCAGCTCCTTTTACACCATCGTCATTTGAAATTAAGATTTTATACATTTTATTATTTCATTAAACATTAATTTTTGTGCGATATCTGCAATATTTTCAACCGCACTATCTTCCATGTTGTTCTTTAGCATATGTATCTTTTTGCCTAATTTCTCCTTGGTAAGATCTTTTTCTTCAATTACTATTATTTTTCCAAATTTTTCTATTTCTTTTGCATTCCAATATTGGTGATTATCAGTTGCATAAGGATATGGCACAAGAATCGCAAATTTATTTAAAGCTTTTAGTTCAAAAACAGTTCCCGCACCTGAACGGCATATCGCGATATTGCTTGCGGCATAGGCAGAGGCAATGTCATTCATATACTCAAATACTCTGTAATTTGCAAACCCCTTAACTTGATCTTTTATATAAGCGTAGTTATTGGAACCTGTTATATGCAACACTTGAAATTTGCTTTTTTGAATCAAACCCAAAAGAGTTTTACACACAATCTCGTTGAGTTTTACAGCACCTAGACTTCCTCCAAAAACTAAAATTGTAAAAACATTAGTTTCTAAATTCAGTATTTTTATGGCATTTTCTTTGGAGACAGATAAGATATTTTCCCTTATGGGATATCCTGAAATAAAAATATTCTTATTCTTAAAATATTTTTCTGAGTGTTTAAAACTTACAAACGTTTTATCTGTTATTTTATTTAAAAGTATATTTGCTTTCCCGGGTACTCTGTTTTGTTCATGTATAAAAGTCTTTTTACGAAACATTTTAGCCGCGAAAATAACCGGGACGGTAATATACGCTCCTGTTCCCACTACGGCTGTCGGGTTTATAGTTAAAATTTGTTTTAAAGCCTTAAAAAAAGCAAATATCATCTTTACTGTAAAAGGTATAAATGAAAATGAGATTTTCCTCGGCATACCTATTGCATTAAATGCAATATATTCAAACCCGCTTGTTTTTAAAATTTCTCTTGCAGCAGCATTATCGGTGATAAAAAAAATCGGCTTGTAGTTTTTTTTTTGAAATTCCTTTGCCAAAGCTATACCGGGATAGATATGCCCTCCAGTTCCGCTTGAAACAATAATAATATTTTTTTGACTCACACCATTTTCTCCAATTACAACAAGCGTCTGTAAGACATATATTTGTCAGTTATTGTTACGGCTGTCTCATTGCCCCATCTTTGCAAGGTCGCTATCATTTCTCAAACATCAGACCGCGCTTATCCCCCCCGACCTTTTTGTAGAAAAAGGGAGCTAACCGCCACACCGCGACTGTATACCCCCCCGTTTTCCGTTAAGCCGCATAAAGAAGTATGCAAGCATACCTTCTCTTTGTCTATGGTTAACACCTGATGAGCATATATATTTCTGATTGTTCGTCCATTGCATCTGTTTCATTTTTTTAATCTCAAGCATTTTGCCTGCAAATGTAACAAAACTATCGCAAAGAGTTCTATCTTTTTGTTGGCAACGTCTATAGCGGCAATAGATAGTTGTTCAACGTGTGCTTTTTAATCTACGCCAATGTTTCCACTCTTTCAAGGTCAATTATTTCGTAAATAAAGTTCAAGCAATTTTGAATTAATCAGTGCAAGAGAGTTGCTTGATTACGGTTCTATTTTAATTTTAACTGCTTTAGATTTTATTATAGATCTTGTAGCATTAATCTGCTTTAAAGCTTTTTCAAGATTTTCCCGGTACGTTTCATGTGTAAGTATAATAATCCTGGTGTAGCCATTGCTGCTTATGCCAAGTTGCTCAAGATTTGCTATTGAAACTTTACATTTGCCGAGAATCCATAAAATTTTTGACAAAACGTCGGGCTTATCCAGTACTTCAAATCTTAAATAATATGGGGCTTTGCTCTTTCCTGAGGGAAGAACTTTTATTTTTTTCTCTTTATCGTAAACAACATTTGGAACAATACCCGCAGTATTTGTAACAATAAATTTCGAAAGATTTATAATATCCGAAACAACTGCGCTTGATGCAGGCTGTTGACCGGCGCCTTTTCCATAAAATAAAACATCGCCGGCATCTTTGCCCGTGATCATAACAGCATTATATTCATTTTTTACAGTTGCAAATGCATGATCTTTATTTACAAGGCACGGTTGTACGGATAAATCTATTCCGTCCTTCGTTTTCTGCGCAGAGCCTATTAGTTTTACATCATACCCAAAACTCTGAGTTATTAGCACGTCCTCAATATCCAAATTTGCAATACCTTCAATAGATATATCTTCAACTTTTATCCATCCGCCCCACGCAAGAGAAGAAAGTATCGCAAGTTTATTCGCAGTATCTATACCGTTTACGTCAAAAGATGGATCGGCTTCGGCAAAACCAGCTATTTGGGCGCTTTTTAAAGCTGCCTCATAAGTTACTCCGCGTTTTGTCATTTCACTTAAAATAAAATTTGTAGTGCCGTTTAAAATGCCTTTGATTTCAAGGATATCTTCACAAGCAAGTCCTTCGCTTAAACCCTGAACCACAGGTATTACACCGCCGACAGAAGCTTCGTAATATACTAATTTTTGATAATCTTGCGCTGCTGTAAATATCTGATCCCAATATTTTGCAAGTACAGCTTTATTTGCGGTTACAACATTTTTACCGGCTTTTAAAGATTCTATTATTATTGTTCTGGCAGGCTCATACCCGCCGACAAGCTCAACAATCAAATCTATTTCAGGATCTTCTACAATATCCATAAAATTTTTGACGTAAAGCTCAGGTTTGTCTATTGGTCTTAAATCGCAGATTGATTTTACGTGTATCGGCTTGCTGATTTTTCTTAGAGCTATTTTTTTGTTTTCCTCCAAGTTTCTTACTACGCCTTTTCCTACAAGTCCGTATCCAATTAGACCTACATTAATGCATCTGTTTTTCATAAATAATCCTTACATTTGGCTCAAAATCATATTTGTTCTAAGCATTTTTGTAAACTTATCTACACTATCATGAAATCTTTTGCTATGCGTTACCAAAGATATCCTCATATATCCTTTATCCTTGCGTTGTATTCACCAAAACATGCTCTTGGCAAAACAGCAATTCCGATTTCTTATACCACTCTTTTTGCAATGTTTAGAGAACCTCCTTTTATTAAACATACCAAAATGCATATTATCCCTTTACTTCTACAAAATTTCCATCTTATTTCAAAGACCGTGTAGCATTTTCTTCATTAGAACTCCGTAGAATCTCATAACACATTGGACTTTTGTCAAACAAAGATAAACGTATCAAAACAACGACAAGCTTTTAATAAACGACAATTTTATATATAAAATCATCTTTTTGCGGTTTGCTCTGTATCTTTAGCCATAAACCTAATTTTAAACGACAAAAATAGTCCAATATATGTTTTTAGATTTTACAAACTCTTTTCAAACCTGTGCACAAATGGTAACATATAATAATTACGAAAACAAACGAAAAGAAGAAAAAGAGCAAAAAAAATAATCAGCGCAAACGTTTTACATTAGACCTATCACACACAACTTTGAGTATTAAATTTTAGAATTACAAATACCTGAACCTCAAGTTAAATCGCAGTTCAAAGGGTCTTTTGCGGTTTCTATGTCTATTCTGTACTATTTTGAACCTTTTAACAAATACTTTAATGTTTTCTACTATAATCATCTGATAAATCTTTCTATTTAACTCCTTATCTTCTTTTGTCAGCTTTTTAGTGTTTGTTTGATCTCTTTTTTTAAAACCAGTGTGTTTGTATGTATTCTGCCTAAGGCCTCCTAAATTGTATCTGCCATGTATCTTATTGTCTTTCTTTGCATAAATACATGCCTACTAAAATAAACCAAAATCGTGCTCCTTGCCCTATTATCACTGTGCATATTACTTGCTTGCCTTTAATTTAACTACTACCAACGGTTATTGTATGTCTATTATTCTTTTCGCTAAACCACTTTTGATTTAACTACTACCAACGGTTATTGTATGTCTCTTATTCTTTTCGCTTTCGCCACTTCGCTGTTTTTTTAGGTCTTTGTGTCAATCTCTACCATAATCACTACTACTGCTACTTCTAGCGCTTTGTTTATCAATACCTATTCCCATCTAGTATATTCCCCACTACTCATTAATGCTTCTTGTGCATACCCTATGTCTATATCCACAACTTTTGCTGACATTGTAACTGTCTCAGGTCTAATAATACGTCCTATATTGCCCTAAAGTACTAAAACATCATCTTTACCATCTTTGCTATACTCAATTTTCTCTTTGCTCACCCACTCCCCCTTTTTCTTTTCTTACTCCTTGCTATCCTTTGTTTTGTCAAACGTCCCTTTCTTTACTCCCATTAATACTAAATCCATTCCACCCGACCCACATGCTTTCTTTTTCTGTTTCATAGTACTTCTATTGTACTTTTTATGTTAGTTATTAAGAGGTCTAATATTGTTTTGTCTCAACCTTTGCTGTAAAATTACCGCTAAAAAGCTTTATATTAACAATGTCTCCGGTATTTATATTTTTTGTCTCTCTAATAATTTTATTATTGGAATCAAAACAAACTGCAAATCCTCTCTTTAAAACAGATATAGGAGAAACTATATCCAACTTATGCGCCACGTCTTTTAATTTTTCAAATTTTACTTCATAAAGGTTTTGGATATTGTTTAAAAGGCGGGAATACAAACTATCTACGTAAGCAATCTTTTCTTCATATATCAAATATGGCTTTAGTAAAGCTCTCGATGACATAAGCCCGTTAAGTTTTCCAGCGCGATCATCTAATATAAAACTAACTGCATTGTAAAGCGACTCTTTCAAAAACTCTACATGCTTCTCAATACCACTTCTTTTCCTTAAAATCATTTCCGCTGCCGCAGAAGGTGTGGGAGCTCTCATATCTGCCACGAAATCCGCTATTGTAAAATCAACTTCATGACCAATGCACGATACTATAGGTATTTTTGAACCAAATATTGCCCTTGCTACAGGTTCTGTATTAAAAGCCCACAAATCTTCTACCGAACCGCCACCTCTGCCGACAAGTAAAACATCTAAATCTTTATGATATAAGTTTAAATATGTTATTGCTTTTGGAATTTCTTTTTGCGCTTCCTCGCCCTGAACTCTAACAGAATATACAAGCACTTCAACATTTACGTTTAAACTATCTATTACTTTTAAAATATCATGCAATGCTGCTCCATCCCGTGAAGTAACAACACCTATTTTATTTACAATATCTGGAATTGTTTTTTTTACATTCTCATTGAAAAGCCCTTCAGCTTCTAACTTTTTCTTTAATTGTTCGTAAGCTTCATATAGTTCACCCTTACCATATTGTTCCATATGATTTACAATTATTTGATAATCGCCATTTTTAGGGTAGGAGTTGATTCTGCCATAAACTAAAACTTTTATTCCATCCTGAGGAGCAAATTTTAAATCTATATTTACATTTTTAAACATTACCGCTTTTATTTGAGCGTTTGAGTCTTTAACATTGAAGTACATGTGTCCGGAGTTATAAAGCTTAAAATTTGAGATTTCACCTTGTATCCATACAGCAGGATAAGAATCTTCTAGAATGAGTTTTATTTCATTACTTATCTGTGTGACTGTATAAACAAGTCTACCGTCTTCTTCTAATTCTTTAAACATTCGTTAGACTTCCCTCCAAGTTGATAACATATACATGGGATTGGTCTGATTTTAGTTAAATAATAATCTCAAGGCTCCACTCTCCACCGAAAAATATCCTCTTGGCTTTCTCCATTATGTTTGTTAAAAACATATCTAATGTGTTCTTTAACATTTCTATACTCTTTATATATCTTTTATACTACTATTGCTATCTTCTACTGAATATGTTTGCGCTTTTTTATCGTTAACTTATCTTTCGGAAAAATATTCTTTAATTGTTTACATAAGGACATATCGCTTTGTTCTTCGCATCTGCCGAATGTACTCCTCCTTTATATAACCTCTTGCAATCTCGACATACATATCTTTGTTGTCCATGTACCGTATCGTTCTTGTAATACCTCTTACTCCTACAGTGACTACATATCTTAATGCTTACTTCCTTCTGTTTTTTTGACAGTGTAGCATTTTTAAATCACTAAAATAAGAATAATCCCTCGTTGCGCAATGAATTATGAACAGTCTGAAAAAAGGTTTCTTTAAAAACCATGATTCTTAGAAGCAAGTTTTCGTATTTGCCATATTAACTCTTGCTTTAGATATCTTGTCGCAAAACAACGTCAGTTATTAAAACAAGTTCAGGATAGAGTTTTAGAGAGATCACTATTGGTATTTGTATGATTGAATTTAGACATATTGGACTGTTTTTGTCGTTTAAAATTAGGTTTATAGCTTAAAGATACAGCAAACTGTGAAAAAGATGATTTTATATATAAAACATATCGTTTATTAAAAGCCTGCCGTTGTTTTAATCTGTTTGTCTTTGCTTGGCAAAAGTCCAATATGTTATGAGAATCCACACTGGATTGATTATTTAGTAAAATTATGTATAATAAGCCCGTTGATAAGCCTGTTGTTTTAGACGTGCTGGTCTTGTTATCAGTTTGCAATAGAGACTTACGAAATATTTACAAAATAGGGGGATCATATATGAGTTCAAGTCCCTCTATCTTGTATTATCAGAAATGCAAATAATTTTGGAAGATTTGACTCCAACTTAAATAAAATAAAGCGATAATGTGTAATGTTATGCAATAAGATATTCGGTGTGGTTCTATAGCGTTGATATGAATTTAGAGGGGAGAAGTAAATGGCTCAAGAAAGGAAGACAATTAATTTTAATTCCGACGTCGTTGGTAAAAAATTGTGTTCGATAACTATAGATGTTGAAGTTGCTGAAAATATAGTTGCAGACGAAATTGAATCTGTTTTTAATCAGATACAACGGCAGACTAAGATTAACGGTTTTAGACATGGCAAAGTTCCTATGAATGTTATAAAGCAAAAGTTTATGGAAGAAGCTAAGAATGGGGCTGTGGAAAACATTATACGAAAGACAGTTTTAAGTGCTCTTGAAAAAGAATCGTTTAATTTTATAGACTTCCCTGTGGTTGAAGAGTTTAATTACGAACTCGGACATGCTTTGAAGTATCGTTTTACATCTGAATGCCACCCGAAAATTGATGTAAAAGATTATAAGGGTATTCCTGTAACAAAAGAAGTTTTTAAAATTACTGATCGGAGTTTAAAACAGAATTTTGATGCTTTAAGAAAAAACAATGCAAGGCTTGTGCCTTCCAAATCAGAAAAAGTTACAAATAAGAGTTTTGTTTTGGTTGATTATGACGCTTTTGATGCTGATGGAAAAGCTGTTTCTGAAGTTGCAGCAAAAGGACGCATGCTTGATTTAGGTTCCAAGAGTACGTTGAATGGTTTTAAAGATGCTTTAATAGGCGCAAATATTGGCGATGAAAAAGGTGTAAAAATTGAGTATGCTGCAGATCATCCTAACAAAGCTTTGGCAGGAAAAATAATAACTTTCAAGACAAAAGTTGTTGGAATAAAAGAAGAAGAACTCCCCAAACTTAACGATGATTTTGCAAAAGATATGGAAACCGAAAACCTTGAAGATTTGAAATTAAAAGTAAAAGAAGATATGGAAGTTGAAGAAAAACGTCGTCAGGATATGGAAGTTGAAAAACAGGTTATTGAATATCTGCTTGAGAAAAATAAATTTGAAGTGCCTGCGTCTTTAGTTGAAGATCAGAAGAAATTTTTAGTTGAAAGAATGAAAGAACATATGCAAAACGTGGGCTTTTCTAAAGACCTTATTGAAGAACAAATGGAACTTAAAGATGCAAAGCTTAAAGAAAGAGCTGAAAAAGATGTAAGGCTTTCTTACATTTTAAATGCAATATATGTAAATGAAAATCTTACCGTCAACGACGCTGACATTGAAGCGGAAAAAGATAAAATGAAGGCTTCTAGCCTGAAAGGGGAAAGCGAGGTTGGTAAATATTTTTTAGAAGAGAAAAAAGATATTAAAGATATTATAGTTTCATTGAAAGAGCAAAAACTCCTTGGATTCTTGTTTGAAAATGCTAAGATTAAAGTAGAAGAAAAGGATATGCCTTTAAAGAAAAAGAAAAACCCAGCGTGACTTAAAAAACCAATGCAACAGTTGTTTAGCTGCTCTGAACTACACAGTAGTTTCTTGCGATGTGAATGGTAGAAGCTGGTTAAAAAAAAGGGGGGAGAGATGCCGTCATTGGTACCAACAGTAATAGAAAGATGGAATCAAGGATCAGCTGTAACATACGATCTGTATTCAAGACTTTTAAAGGAAAGAATTATATTTGTAGGCGGGTACGATGGAGCTATTGCCACGGATTCTGCCAATATTTTAATAGCGCAGCTTTTGTATTTAGATTCTGAAGATCCGGGTAAAGATATAAATTTATACATAAATTCACCGGGCGGTATGGTTACTGCTGGACTTGCCGTTTATGATACTATTCAGTTTATAAAGAGCCCTATAACCACAATGTGCATTGGAATGGCTATGTCTTTTGGAGCCGTTTTGCTTGCAGCCGGAACAAAAGGCAAAAGGTATGCATTGACTCATTCTCGCATCATGATACATCAGCCTTTAATTTATGGAGGAGGTTTGTCGGGTACTGTTTCTGATATCGATATAGAAACGAAAGAATTAATTTCTACCAAACGAAAACTTTCTGAAATACTTGCAAAACACACAGAAAGAACCACAGAGCAGGTGTTGAAAGATACCGAAAGAAATTACTATATGTCTGCTCAAGAAGCAAAAGAATACGGTCTTATAGATGAGGTTATAGTGAAATTGAAGTGATTTCAAAAAAATATGTTATTTTAGAATGAGTATAGAATAATGAACAATGCTGACGTATTATGGGATAGAAATTGTGAAGAAAGTTCTTTATAAGATCGTTGGAAATTACAACTGCAGAAAAGTTTTTTACATTAGACCTCTTAATAACTAACATATAAAAGTACAATAGAAGTACTATGAAACAGAAAAAGAAAGCAGGCGTGTCAGATAGAATGGGTTTAGTATTAATGGTAGTAAAGAAAGCATTTGATAAAACAAAGGATAGTCGGAAGTAAGAAAAGATAGGGCAAGTAGGTGAGCAAAGAGAAAATTGAGTACAGAGAATATTGTAAAGATGATGTTTTGAATACTTTAGGGCAATACCTAAACATATTGTCACAAGAGACAGTTACAATGTCAGCAAAAGTTGTGGATATAGACATAGGGTATGCACAAGAAGCATTAATGAGCAGTGGGGAATATACTAGATGGGAATAGGTATTGATAAACAAAGCGCTAGAAGTAGAAGTAGCAGTGATTATGCTAGAGATTGATACAAAGACCTAAAAAAAACAGCGAAGTGGTTTAGCGAAAAGAATAATAGACATACAATAACCGTTGATAGTAGTTAAATCAAAAGTGGTTTAGCGAAAAGAATAATAGACATACAATAACCGTTGGTAGTAGTTAAATTAAAGGCAAGCAAGTAATATGCACAGCGATAATAGGGCAAGGAGCACGATTTTAGTTTATTTTAGTAGGCATGTATTTATGCAAAGAAAGACTATAAGATACATGGCAACTACAATTTAGGAGGCCTTAGGCAGAATACATACAAACACACTGGTTTTAAAAAAAGAGATCAAACAAACACTAAAAAGCTGACAAAAGAAGATAAGGAGTTAAATAGAAAGATTTATCAGATGATTATAGTAGAAAACATTAAAGTATTTGTTAAAAGGTTTAAAATAGTACAGAATAGATATAGAAACCGTAAAAGACGCTTTGGACTGCGATTTAACTTGGGTTTCAGGTGTTTGTAATTTTGAATTTAACACTTAAGTTGTGCAAGAGGTCTATTGATTATAGAAACAAATAATAAAAATTATTGGTATTTGGTTGGTATTATAACAGGGTTTTGCAATGCTTTCAAAATATAATGTGGTGCTTATACCCTTTTCATTTTTTATGTTCTTAATCCTTTATCCGTATCATAGATTTTGGTTCAAAAAAAAGGAGCCATATTTAGCAATTATTATATCCATATTGATGTTTTTACCTGCAGTTGTATGGAACATTGAAAATAACTGGGAAATTTTTGGATTTCAGCTTAGCCATAGACTTGGTAGTTCTTTGTCAAAATTCTCATTTACTTTTTTTGGCAAATCCATAGAATCTCAGGTTAAATGTGTATCTCCTTTGTTATTTTTATTTTTTATCGCGGCGGCGTTTCTATGTGTAAAAGAAGCGTATCGAAAGAAAGACCAACCGACTTTGATTATCGCTTGTTTTTCTTTACCAGTCCTCATCTTTTTTAGCGGAGTGGCTACATTTAACGAAACATTACCATATTGGACTGCAATGGGTTGTTTAGTGTTGTCAATTTATACAGCCCACCTAATGTTAAAATTTTGGCATATAAAACAGTTCCGAGCGTATTCCCATGCCACGTGGGCACTTGCGTTATTTATGATTACTATAGCACCTTTGCGCGTATTATACAGAGTGCTCCCTATAGAAAAATTTCCTCCTAAAGATCAAATAGAAAAAATGGTACACAAAATTCCTAAGCTGGAAAGAATTGATGTAAAAAATGATGTTTACAAATGGAAAGAAGTAGGAAATGAAACAAAAAAAATATTAAACTCATATCCGCCAAGCGAAAAACCTTTTATTTTCACACATAAAAATTATATTGCAAGCAAACTTGCCGTCTCCGCTCTCGAATTAATGGTATTTTGTATAAATGGTAGAACTGATTTTTGGCAACATAATTTAAAAAATATAAACGGCTTATTTATTTGCAATGATTATTTATTTAAAAATCATAGGCAAGAGTATGGAGATAAGGTTTTTACATCCTACGCGGATACTGAAGAGTTCCCCGTTTACATATCAGAAAGAAAAATTGAAAACCTTTTCTTTACATTGTGCAGATCGTTTAACCCGTCAAAGCTACCTGATCAATACGCATCGAATGCTATCGGCGTCAAGAAAAAGCGCTTTCAAGAACTTATAAAATTTGATCATGCAATTTTTGGATTCATAAATTCAGGTCTGAAGTGTAGATTTTTAGATCTTTGCACAGCTCCGATATCATACTGCGATTCTATAAATTTTAACGTCAGTTTTTTTGCGATATTAATAGTTTCTATAGCGATATTGTGGAAAAATAAAAAAGATAATTTTTGGAATACTATTGTGCTTTTAGCAGTCGTGTTAGCAACTGGATCTGCTGTAACATATTTCTTAAAATATTATTTTGGAAGATATCGCCCACTAGGTGTATTTAACGATGGAGATGTAAATACTTTGTTTGAAAAAATACATAACAACTCTTTTCCTTCAGGTCATACTTCAATTGCAGTTTCGGTATGCGCATTTATGTTTATGACAGTAAAGAAATACTGGTACTGGTATATATTCTTTGCCTTGTTTTCAGGTTTTTACAGAATATACGCAGGAAGTCATTTCCCATCCGATGTTTTATGTGGAGCTTTGATTGGAATTCTTTTCGCTTATTTAATAGTGAGTTTATCTAAACACTACAAAATTTCGCCATAGAAGAATTGTTTATTGGAGTCCCCCGTCACACGACAAACGCATAAAAAATAATAGACCTCTTATACAACTTGAGTATTAATTTTTAGAGTTACAAATACCTGAAACCTAAGTTAAATGGAATTTGCTTTGAGTCTAAAATCAGTTGCCTAAAAAAACTTTTTTCATGCGTTTGTTGTATGGGATTCTTCAAAAAATTGACACATTTTGTATTTTGTAATACAATGGCCGTATTATGAATACAGCATTTTTCATTTTCAAGTTTGTTCATTATGCAGTGTGTATTGGA
>BNVZ01000023.1 GCA_025998475.1 Endomicrobiia bacterium
GTCATCTGTATCTCTAAGAGTTTTGCTTCCATAGCCTCTAAGGCCTATTACTTGTAGTACGCAAATTTGCTGATCTCCATAACCCATGGCCGATGATTCTTTTGCTTTATTTCATTACCATCTTCTACAATCAAATCAGATTGTAACGTTACCTCCTTTGGCCGATGATTCTTTTGCTTTATTTCATTACCATCTTCTATAATCAAATCATATTGTAACATTACCTCCTTTGACCGATGATTCTTTTGATTTATTTCATTACCATCTTCTATAATCAAATCATATTGCAACGTTACCTCCGTTTATCATTAGACCTCTTAATAACTAACATATAAAAGTACAATAGAAGTACTATGAAACAGAAAAAGAAAGCATGCGGGTCGGGTGGAATGGGTTTAGTATTAATGGGAGTAAAGAAAGCATTTGATAAAACAAAGGATAGTAGGGAGTAAGAAAAGATAGGGGGGGGAGTGCCAAAAGATTCAAAATAGTCTAAAAGATAGATAAGTAATAGCAAAAGACCCTTTGGACTGCGATTTAACTTGGGTTTCAGGTATTTGTAATTCTAAAAATTAATACTTAGTTATGCAAGAGGTCTATTGTTCCAGTCCATGTCTGCAGTAGGCTTCAAGGTACGTCCATCTCTGGTGATACATTAGACCTCTTAATAACTAACATATAAAAGTACAATAGAAGTACTATGAAACAGAAAAAGAAAGCGTGCGGAAACAGATGGAATGGGTTTAGGCGATTAATGGGAGTAAAGAAAGGGACGTTTGACAAAACAGTGAGGATAGCAAGGAGTAAGAAAAGAAAAAGGGGGAGTGGGTGAGCAAAGAGAAAATTGAGTATAGCAAAGATGGTAAAGATGATGTTTGAGTACTTTAGGGCAATATAGGACGTATTATCTGATATGAGACAGTTACAATGTCAGTGAAAGTTGTGCATATAGGACTAAAAGCACGTAGAAGAAGTATTAATAATAGTGGGGAATATGCACTAGATGGGAATAGGTATTGTTAAGGGAAGGTGCAGAAGTAGAAGTAGCAGTGATAGATGCTACAGAAATTGGGATAGAAAGACCTAAAAAAAACAGCGAAAGTGGTATAGCGGGAAGAAAAAGAGACATACAATAACCGTTGGTAGTAGTTAAATTAAAGGCAAGCAAGTAATATGCACAGGATAATAGGGCAAGGAGCACGATTTTGGTTTATTTTAGTAGGCATGTATTTATGCAAAGAAAGACAATAAGATACATGGCAAATACAATTTAACAGGCCTTAGGCAGAATACATACAAACACACTAGTTCTAAAAAAAGAGATCAAAGAAACACCCACTGACAAAAGAAGATAAAGAGTTAAATAGGGAGATTTCATCAAAAAAGGATTATAGTGGAAAATATCAAAAGTATTTGTTAAAAGGTTCAAAATAGTCTAAAGAATAGATAAGTAATAGCAAAAGACGCTTTGGACTGCGATTTAACTTGGGTTTCAGGTATTTGTACTCTAAAATTTAATACTCAAAGTTGTGCAAGAGGTCTAACTCCCATGATAAAAATCAAATATAGAAATAAGTATCTGTTTTGATTTTTGAATTAGTTTTTATATTTTTATTACAATTCCTAGCTGTTGAAGCAGCTTCTTGTTTGCGCGTAGCACAAAACACAACAACAAACTATGGTAGACCTCTTTTTTAAACCTGCAGTTTTAAATTATATACTTCAAGCTTTAAATTAAATTTCAAATCCAAAGCGTTTTCTTCTATTTCTGTATTCGTTAGATATTGCTTTTTAAGTCTTAAATCTCTTCAAAGTGCTTGCGCCAGTCTGTTCTCGTGATTGTTGTATGCTACCATATATACACAGGCTTGGAAAGAGTTTGCAGAATCTTTTAACATACTGTTGCTGTTGTGGACTTTTATCAAACAAAGGTAAACGAACTAAAGCAAAAGATTGTTATTTCATAACTTGTTTATAGATTGCTAATATACTTTTAACCATTTTTTCTATACTAAAATTCTTTTCTACAAATTGTTTACCAGCATTGCCAATCTGTTTAGTGGTATCAGGATTATCCACAAGTTTCTTTATAGCCTGTGCTACTTGCACATAATTTGAAGGCTCAATCATAATACCTGTTGTTCCTGCAATAAAAGATTCTGGATTTCCGCCAATACTAGTAACAATAACTGGTTTTTTAAGCGCTTGCGCTTCAATTACAACGTTAGGCATACCTTCAGTATCCCATGACAACAGACAAAAAATATCCATAGCCGAAATAAATTTCTGCACTTGTTCCTGATATCCGACGAAATAAACAATATCTTCAATTTTTAAATTTTCTGCATAAGCTTTCTGTTCTTCAAAACCTTTTCCGGAACCGACAATTAAATATCTTAAATTTGGATAATCTTTTCTCAAAAACTTTGCGGCTTCTACAAGGTATATCTGTCCTTTGCCTTTGAAATCTACTATTGCCCCGACTGTACCGACAACTGTTTTATCTTGTAAGTTATATTCTCTTATAATATCGTCAAAATAAACATTATCGCTAAATTTATCAAAATCTACGCCGTTATAAACTACTTTAATTTTATCAGGCGAAACTTTTTCATATTTAATCAATCCATCTGCCACAGATTTCGATACGGCTATAACGGCATCCGTAAAGCGATAATGAATTCTGCTTATAATACCGTGTCTTGTATCTTGTCTCCTGTGAAAAATAACTTTAGTATTACGACAAAACAACTTTGCTACTAAAGAAGTCCAATAAAGTTTTCCCTGATGAACATGCACTATATTGATACTATATTTTTTTATTATTTTTATAAGTTTTAAAATTCCCAAAAGATCAAAAGAGTTTATCGCTTTGAACGTAATTGTTTTAAGATTTTTTTGAACGGACTCCTTAAACAATTTACTGTAACCCGGAACCGCAACGATATTTTCACATCTTTGCGATTTATCAAGACTTGAAGCCAAAAAAAGCATAGATTTTTCGGCGCCGCCCATAGAGTACGATGAAAACACGTGTAATACTTTGTATTTCATCTAAGTATTTTTTTCCCTAAAGATATATACTCCTGCACGCTTGCTTTAAAAAATGTTTCAGCATAGCTCATACCATGCTCCTTAAGTTCTCCCCAATACTCGTTTAACCCTTGAGCAATTTTTACATAATCTCTTGTGGCAATTTGTGTTTTATAACATTCTATTGCCTGTTTTTTTAATTCCCATTCGGCGCTTATGTCAAATAAGCAATTAGGATTTAATGGTGACCACACTGCATACGAATAGACCATAAATTTTAAATCTATATCTTTCCTTATATCAATAACCGCTTGAGTAACAGCTCTATGGTCATCGTGTTTATCAAACAGGAAAGGCATAAAAAGAACATCCGGTTCAACTTTATTTATAACCAAAGCCAGATTATTATAAAAATCTTTATTCCCACTTAAACTGCGCATAGTAAACCGCATAAAATGATTTTTCTTAGAACCTATAATTGACGCAGCTTTTTCGGACTCTCTCATTCTTTCGATGGTATCATGTGTGCAAAAAACTATTTCCACGTGTCTACCGGCTTTAACATTCTTTACTAAAGTACCAGCGCAACCAATAGCCTCATCGTCCTGATGGGGTGCTACAACTAAAATCTTATTGCCCCAAACAGATCTCTCGCTTGGTATTGAATAATTTATAAACGGCTGTATATATTCGTACATCCTAAACAAGTGTCTGTTTTTTAAATGCTTCATTCAACTCTCCAGATTTTTGTTACTAAAGACAACGTAATTCTATTAGCTACTCTATGGCAGCTTGGCAGTTTATCATAAAATGTTTTTTTGATACAATGGGCCGTATATGAAGTCGTATATGCGCAATGATAAAGAATTTGAATACATACTAAATAAAGCCGTCCAATCTCATACTTTGGATGAAAGGGAGATTTTATATCTTCTTGAAACTAAAAACAACAAACAGCTTTTTGATCAAGCGGATAAAACTCGTAAAAAATATGTTGGAGACGAAGTACACTTGCGGGCGCTTATAGAATTTTCAAATTACTGCCGTCAGAATTGCGTATACTGTGGTCTAAGGCGAGATAACTCTCAATTAACAAGATACCGCATAGAACCAAACGACATAATAGAATTAGCAAAAAAAACAAAGAATTATGGCTATAAAACAATAGTTTTACAGTCAGGTGAAGACCCTTACTATACTGTCGAAAAAATGACAAAAATCATTTCAGAGATTAAGTATTTGGATATTGTGCTGACATTAAGCATAGGCGAAAAAACTTTTAAGGAATACAAAGCTTACCGAGATGCCGGCGCGGACAGATATTTATTGAGGATAGAAACTACGGATGAATTTCTTTACAATAAGCTAGATCCTGCAATGAGTCTAAAAAATAGAATGCAATGCATTGAGGATATCAAACAGCTTGGATATGAAGTCGGTTCGGGAATAATAGCCGGGCTTCCTGGGCAAACATTGAAAAGCATTGCAAGGGATATTACTTATCTTAAATCGATTCCTGTAGATATGGCGGGTATAGGACCTTTTATCTATCATCCCAATACGCCTGCCGAAAATATAAAGGGTAATTTCTTTGAATTATCTCTAAAAGTTATGGCAGTTTTGCGTTTGTTAATGCCTGATATTAATATACCTGCAACAACAGCAATGGAAACATTAAATCCTCATGGGCGCTTAGTTGCTTTACAGAGTGGCGCAAATGTAGTTATGCCTAATGCTACGGAAACAATTTATAGAAAATATTACGAAATATATCCCGGTAAAATTTGCCTTGGGGATTCTCCTGCGCACTGCAGATTTTGCATAGAAAATAAAATTCAGTCTATAAACAGATACATATCCAAAGGGAAAGGATTTCATATAAGACAAAATTAAAAATAAAAAGACAGGGGTAAAAGGACTGTTAAAGATGAAAATATTGATAGGGTTGAGCGGCGGTGTCGATTCCGCAGTGGCAGCTTATCTATTAAAAAAACAAGGATATGAAGTAACGGGAGTTATGATGTCTATATGGGACGGATCTCTTCCAATACCTAAAAATAAAGGTTGCGACGCTTGTTTAGGACCTGAAGATGAAGACATTGCAGCAGTACACAAAATAGCAGATTTTCTTAAGATACCGCTTAAGATATTGGACTGTCGCAAAGAATACAAAAGAGTTGTCATTGAAAATTTTAGAAGTGAATATAAACAGGGACGCACACCAAATCCTTGCATTTTGTGCAATGCTCATATTAAGTTCAAAGTTCTTCCAAATACAGCAAAAAAAACAGGTGTTTCTTTCGATAAATTTGCTACAGGACACTATGCAAACATAGGCTTTGACAGTTCTTTAAGTATGTACCAACTAATGAAAGCTGTCGACCTAAATAAAGATCAAACATATTTTTTATACAGACTTACGCAAAAAATTCTTTCAGAAACTATCTTTCCTCTTGGACAATACTCAAAAGATCAGGTAAGGAGTATCGCAAAAGAAATAGGTCTTCCTGTTGCAGAAAAACCTGACAGTCAAGATTTTTATTGCGGTGCCTATAGTGATATTTTGCAATTTCCGGTAAATCCAGGTGACATTGTAGACAAAACAGGAAAAGTTCTCGGAAAACATACCGGAATATGGAACTACACTATAGGAAAACGCAAAGGTTTAGGACTTTCTGGAGGAACAAAAGACCCATTGTACGTTATAAATATTTTGGCTAAACAAAATGCTGTTGTTATAGGAACGAGGGAAGATTTGTATTCTCCGTCTTTTACAGCAAGTAAAGTATCATGGTGTTCTAGCACTACCACAAAAGAATCTATCGAAGTAACTGCTAAAATACGCCAGCAGCATAAACCCGCAAGAGCAGTTGTATTTCCGCAAGGATCGGCTTTAGTTAGAGTTGAATTTAATGAACCACAAATATCTGTTACTGCAGGGCAAAGTGTAGTATTTTATAAAAACAATATTGTTTTAGGCGGTGGAATTATAGAATCGAAGTAAAAAATTTATATACTGATCTCTAAATTTTTTTAATGAACAATTTTACATGTGTAGCAAATTTGAATAATTCGTTATAATGGTGTAAAATAGTCGCATAGAGTAAAACGGGTTTACAATAAAGTTACTAAGTCCATACAACAACTTGAGAAAATGGCTAAGTAGGTTGGCGTACGAGGTTAGCTTGTGGTTTACTTAGAGAAGTTTTAATAAAATTTTGGATCTATAACAAACAGTAAGCGGAGAGATGGCCGAGCGGTTTAAGGCGCAGTCCTGGAAAGACTGTTTGTTCGAGAGGATAACTAGGGTTCGAATCCCTATCTCTCCGTGCTCTTTTTTAAAAGTGTTTGAGGAAATATAAAATAAAATGTTTTTCTGTAGATGTTCTGTAAAAGGAAATGCTTTGGATCTTTGAGATTTAATTTGATAGTATGTGTGCACAGTTTTGAACTACAAGTTTGAAAAGAAGTTTAACGTTTAAAGTAATTGTTTTTGTACAATGATGCTAGAGCAAGATCAAAATATAAAAAATCGAGTACTGATTATGTTGAATTTAAGCATTATAGGATTAGGGCAGATGGGTGGTTCCTTAGGCTTGGCTTTAAAAAATAAAGCTTTAAAGAATTGCTATCATATAACAGGTATATCAAGAAAACAAGATACTTTGAATACTGCCCTTAAACTAAAAGCGGTGGACGAAGTGTATTTGTCGTTGGATGCGGCAAAAAATGCCGATATTGTTGTTATATGTACACCCGTGGATACAATAATGCCGATATACAAAGAACTTGTAAAAATTGTTGGGAAAGACACAGTAATTACGGATACGGGTAGCGTGAAATATTCTATTGAAAAAGACATAAAAGCTTTTGCCAAAAAGAGTGGCTTTGTTTCTTTTATTGGTTCTCATCCAATGGCTGGAAGAGAAAAAAATGGAATATCTTCTGCTGATGCAGATATGTTTAGGAACACAAAAGTTGTTATAACGTCAGAATTAAAGCAATTAACAAAAAAAGAAAATCTTATAGTGAAAATGTGGAAAGATGCCGGGGCTGATATTACAAAGATTTCTGCAAAAAAGCACGATGCACTGGTTGCATTTACAAGCCACTTACCTCATATCATTGCCTTTTTGCTAAGTAAATCTTATAAAAAAATAAAACAAAAAAATCCACAAATTGATACTCTTACAGCAGGATCTTTTAAAAGCATAACGAGAGTTGCAGTTTCGAGTGCTGATATGTGGGCACCTATTTTTGCCCTAAACAGTAAAAATATTGAAAAATATTTGGATGAATTTATAAAGGAGCTTACTCATTTTAAGAAAAATTTGGAAAACAAACAAAAAATTAAACAAGAAATTTTAAAAACACAAAAATAAAATACATGCACATAAAACTTAGAAAGATTAATTCTATTTCAGGTGTAATTGAAGTTCCGGCGGATAAGTCTATAACACATAGAGCTGTTATGCTGGCATCTATTGCCGTAGGCGATTCGGTCGTTGAAAATTATTTGCCTTCCGATGATTGCAACAGAACAATTGACGCGTTTTGCCGAATGGGTGTTGATATTAAAATTGATCAGGGTGATCTGTATATAAAGGGTGGGGGGTTAAATCTTATAAAACCCCAAGTAGGCAGATATAATATTTATGCCGGCAATTCTGGGACAACAACAAGACTTATTTCAGGAATTCTTGCAGGGCAAGATTTTGAAACAGTTATAACTGGTGATGATAGTCTTTCAAGAAGGCCTATGCAGAGGATAATACGTCCATTGTCGCAAATGGGTGCGCGGATAACATCGTCAAGCGGTGGATTGCTGCCTTTAGTAATAAATGGAAATCCTAATCTTAGAGCAATAAACTACAACAACAATGAATCAACAGGACAGGTAAAATCCGCAGTTATGCTTGCAGGATTATATGCTGATGGAGCAACGGTTTATTCTGAACCCGTCAAATCAAGGGATCATGGCGAGAGAATGTTAAAAGCTTTTGGTGCCGATATCAAGATTGATAGAAATTCTATTACAATCTATCCTGTAGAAAGGCTTATTGCTCAAGATATTGTTGTACCGGGAGATATTTCATCAGCGGCATTTTTTATTGCAGCGGCATTAATCATTCCTGGATCAAATTTAACAATAAAAAATGTTGGGATAAATCCTACAAGAAACGGGTTGCTTGAGGTTTTAGAAAAAATGGGTGCTGATATAACTTTAACCAATATCAGAGAAGTTTCTCATGAGCCAGTATGCGACATAACTGTAAAATATTCTAAACTTAAAGCTGTAAATATTGACGCTGTTCTTGTTCCAAGAATGATTGACGAAATACCTGTCTTTGTTCTTATTGCAACACAAGCGCATGGAGTTACAAAGATTTCAGGAGCTAAAGAGCTTAGGGTAAAAGAAAGCGATAGGATAGCTGCTATTGCCAGTCAGTTTACAAAACTTGGCGCTCAGGTTGAAGCTCTTGAAGACGGATTTATAGTAAATGGTACAGGGGGGGTTAATTTTACAGGAACCATGCTCGATAGTTTTGAAGATCACAGAATTGCGATGACTTTGGCCATAGCTTCTCTAGTTGCAGAAGGAGAGACTACAATTAAAGATTCTCATTGTGTTAACATATCTTTTCCGGGCTTTTATGAGGTTTTAGGAAGTGTATGCAGATAAATGAGAAGTCGTCAGTTTTATTTTTGTTTGGCAGACAAATGTTTAGAATAATGTTTTGCTTGTTTTACAGGTGGCATATTGAAGGAGTTGAAAATATTCCTCAGTCAGAGGGAGCGATTATTTCTCCAAATCATATGAGTTTTTTTGATCCTCCTTTAACGGGGTCTTCAATGAAACGTCCTCTTTATTTTATGGCTAAAAAAGAGTTGTTTGATATTCCGGTATTTGGGTGGGCAATTGGCCAGACAAATGCTTTTCCTGTTAAAAGAGGTCTTCGGGATATAGCGGCAGTACGACATGCATTTTCATTGTTGAAAAAAGGTCGTTTGCTTTTAATGTTTCCGGAGGGTACTCGTTCAAGAGATGGAAAAATAGGTAAAGCAATGTCTGGTGCAGGAATGGTTGCATGTAACGCTCAAGTTCCATTGATTCCTGTAAAAATAGAAAACACAAATGCTATGTTAAAATTTAAGCAGATAAAAATAAAGTATGGCAAACCCATATATCCTCCAAAAGAATTTACTAAAAAGGATTATCTTGATTTGTCTCAAAAAGTTTTAGATGTAATAGCAAGTATGTAAATAAGGATAACAGTGATGTGACAAGAGTTTTTAGGCAAACTTACTAGATTATAAAAAGTAGGTTTGATTTTCAAATTGACTTGCAATTTGACTTGCAATCTGAAATTTTAGGGGTTAGGAAATTATGAAAAAAGTTATCGTTTTGACTTGCAATCTAAAATTTAAAAGGGCATTATGAAAAAGTTCTTGTTTTTAGCGTTGTTGGTTTTGTCAGTTTTTACAGCAAATGTGTTTGCTGCAGGTGAGGTAGACGTATGGGGCGGGTGCACTAGATTAAATATGGACAATGCGTTTACAGTAGGCTTGGACTGTTTTTTTGACGTTAACAAAAAAAATCCGAAACCTGGTCTTCGAGTGGTTTACTTACGATCAGGTGAAAATAGGATTTCATCCGCTTCTGTTATGTTTGGCGTAAGGTCAGATTATGATATAGGCGAAAAATTTAACCTGAATGGAAAATTATTTGTGGATATTCTTGAGTTTAATAATACTAAGAAGAGGAGTGGGATTAAGGTGGGAGGGGTCATCTTTCTCTTTGGCGTAGATCCGTCTGTAGGATTGCAGTATTTATTTACAGAGAAGTTTGGACTTGGTCTTGATTTAGGATATAGACTGTCACCTACTCCATTTTCAGGGTTTACGGCTAAGTTGGGCTTGAACTTTAAAATATAAATATAAAATTTTAACGCAAGTCAAATGCATTCAAACATTGTCTTTGTTTTCACAATTTTTGGAGCCGCCAAAGCAACCTTTGCACAAAGGTTGCTTTGGCAAAATAAACTAAAAAGGAGACTTGTGCTTGCACTTACCTCCTTTTAGCTTCCTAAAGGGTCAAAGAACTTTGCTTAAAAGTCTATTTTTAGGTATAAAGAAAACACTAGTGATGGAGTACTAATGTGAAAGGAAATAAAAGACTTAAAATTAAAATAGCAAAAAACTCCGGGTTTTGTTTTGGTGTTAAGAGAGCTATAGATTTAGTCGAAAAAGCAACAAGAGAAAAACCAAGGGTTTACACTTTGGGGCCTATTATCCACAATCCTCAGGAAGTTGAGAGACTTGAAAAACAAGGAATAAAGATTTTGAAAGATTCTAAAAGAATTAAAGAGGGCTCTATAGTTCTGCGTACGCACGGAATACCTTTTGAGCTTCATAGAAAGCTAGAAGCAAATAAAACAATTAATATAATAGATGCCACGTGTCCGTTTGTAAAAAGAGCACAAAATATTGTAAAACAGTTAAGTGCTGACGTAAAATCTGAGGATGAAAAAATAATATTAGTTGGAGAAAAAGTTCATCCTGAAGTTGTTGCACTTGTCTCTTATGGTAGTGATATGTGTGTTGTTATAGAAAACTCTAAAGAAGCGGGCAGGTTTGAATGGAGCGGAGGTCTAAATATTGTAAGCCAAACAACACAGACTCCTAAAAATTTTGATAGTACTGTTAAGGTATTAAAAAAAAGACATAAAGTAAGAGTTTATAACACAATATGCAAGGCAACTCTTGAGAGGCAGAAATCTGCGAAAAAACTTGCAGGAACTGTCGATTTAATGATAGTAATTGGTGGTAAAAATTCAGGCAATACTACGAGACTTGCTCAAATTTGTGGAGCAAAAACAAAAACATACCATGTCGAAACGACTGATGATTTGAAAGAACAATGGTTTAAAAAAATAGAAAATGTAGGATTAACAGCTGGCGCTTCAACACCTGTCTGGATAATAAAAGATATTGAGAATAGAGTAAAAGAAATCGGCTTAAAGCGTCAAGTAAATTCATAATTTATTAAAATGGTTATTATATCTGTCGTAAATGATATTTCTAGCACTTCTCTAAGTATTCCTGCAAAGCAGTCTGCAAGCAAGTAGTGTAGTTGTGCTGCTGAGGTGGCGGAACTGGCATACGCGCACGTTTGAGGGGCGTGTCCTTAATCGGATGCGGGTTCAAATCCCGCCCTCAGCATTCATTTGTGGCCATATTTTGAAAGTACCGATAAGATAATAATTTTAGCAGCTTTTGTGATTATAGATATCGATGGTTTAAAGCTAGCAACTTTTAACAAGCTTAAATAAATTTATTTAAACATCAAAAATTTATAAAGACGATGTTACCTATGTCAAAGGAGACATTAAATCTGTTTTAAACATCAAAAATTTATAAAGACGATGTACCTGTGTCAAAGGAGACATTGTGAAAAAATAAAAGCTACAAGCAAAAAAAGGAGTATAACGATGAAACTAAAAGCAACATTAAGCATATTTGTTGCATTTAGTCTTGCTTTAAGCTCCTGCGATAAAAAGAACGCGAGCCTTGTAAACAGAAGGACTGCTACTCCAGAGAAAATAGAAGCAGAAAATAAAAGGAAAGCGGACGAAGAGGCAGAAAAGAAAAGGAAAGAAGAAGAAAGAGAAAGAGCAAAAATTACACCACAACCACTACCACCAGAACCACTACTACTACCACTACCACCGGAACCACTACCACTACCATCATCGTCACCAACATATAGTTCGTCAAGCTCTTCATCACCATCAACATCATCAGCACCAGCAGCAGCACCAACCAACCAACACCAACAACCAGCACCAACATCAACAACATCGAGTAGTTCAGACTCGAGTTCGAGTTCAAGCAGTTCAAGCTCAAGTAGCTCGAGTTCAAGCTCATCTTCAAGCTCAAGCGGTTCAAACTCGAGTTCAAGATCAACATCATCATCGTCAGCACCATTTAGTTCATCAAGCTCTTCATCAGCAGCATTAGCAGTTACAGCATCAACAGGTTCAATAAATCCAGCTAGTCCAAGCTCGAGCAGTTCTTCATCGAGCAGTCCAAGCAGCACAAGCTCAAGTTCAAGTTCGAGACCAAGCTCAAGCACAAGCAGTCCAAGCAGCCCAAGTTTGGGACCAAGCTCAAGTACAAACACAAGCATAAGCAGTCCAAGCAGCACAGTTGTCTGTTACTCAAGCCCAAGCTCGAGCAGTTCTTCATCGAGCAGCCTAAACATGAGCCCAAGCAGTTCAAACGACAAGTCAGATGCTGGGTCAAATAGTTCGGGCAGTCCAAGTTCATCGTCATCGAGTTCGTCAAGCTCATTTTCGCCATGTTTACCTTCAGGGATTCCTTCAGCCTTTTGCTTTGGTGATTATGGTTGCAATGCATCGAGTTCGTCAAGCTCTTCATCAGCACCATCATCAACATCATCATCGTCCTCTTCGTCTTCATCTTCATCTTCATCATCATCTTCGTCTTCTTCGTATTCATCATTGTCTTCTTCTACGATTTGCGCTAATGATCGGAAAGAGTGGGACAAAAAGTGGGCAAAAGAGCAGGAAGAAGAAAAGAAAGACGAAGCAGTATTAGCAGAAGAAAAAGGTGAAAAAGAAGGTGAAGTAGAAGAAGAAGCAGAAAGAGAAAGAACAAAAGCACAAGAAAAGAGGCGGAAAAAAGCGCGGGAAGCGCTGATAAAAATGCTGGAAGCGCAGGAAGCGCAGGAAGAAGCACGGGAAGAGCAGGGAACGGAAAAAGTGCAGGAGGAAGAGCAGAAAGCGCTGGAAGCGCAAGAAAAAGCACGGGAAGCGAAAGAAAAAGCATGGGAAGCGGAGGAGGAAGTGGAGGAAGAATCGCGGGAAGCAGTGCTGGAAGAAGAGCTGGAAGCGTTGAGAGAAAAGCAGGAAACACGGGAAAGGCTGCAGGAATGGCTGGAAGAAAAGCGTGGAGAGTGGAAAGTGCAGAAAGCGCAGGAAGCGCTGAAAGAGTATAAAGAGGCGACTGAAGAGCATGAAAAAGAGTCGGAAGAGCGGGAAGCGCTGAAAAAAGAGCTAAAAAAAGCACAGGAAGCGCTGAAAGAAAAGCGGAAGATGTCACAGCAATTGCAGGAAATGCGGAAAGTGATGGAAGAGATAAAAGCCAAAGAAGAAGAAGGAGAAAACGAAGAAGAATAAGAAGAAGAAAACAGAAAGAAGAAAGAAGTAGAAGAAAAAAAAGGAAAAGCAAAAGAAAAAGCGCGGGAAGCGCTGTTAAAACAGCGTAGAGAAGCACGGGATGTGCAGGTAAAACAGCAGAAAGAAGAGCGGGAAGGGTGGAAAAAGAAAACGGAGTTAGATGCAAATATTACCAGCATGTATCCTTATTGCCTCATGATTTGCTACATCTGATAGCAGCGAAGTAACCTACTAAAACGTTTAGACTCTGTAAGTATAGTCTTGTATAAATTAGGTTCTATCAACCACCCAAATCTTTTGACCTTTCAACGCTTGAGCAAAATAATGTTGTAGAGTCATTTAAATATATCGATCCTATGTGTAATCTTTTGCGTAATCTTTGCGATACAACGAGAAC
>BNVZ01000024.1 GCA_025998475.1 Endomicrobiia bacterium
AGATGATTATAGTAGAAAACATTAAAGTATTTGTTAAAAGGTTCAAAATAGTATAAGATAGCTATAGACCGCAAAAGACCCTTTGGACTGCGATTTAACTTGAGTTTCAGGTATTTGTAATTTTGAATTTAACACTTAGTTGTGCAAGAGGTCTAATAAATCTTCTATCGTAACTTCGAGAGTTGTTATATCGTTTGAATCGTTTGTAAACGTGACATCGGCCATGTTTGCCGTTCTTCTTAATTGTTGCCCTGAGCCTTCTATTTGGTATTCCTGCCTTTCGAGATAAATAAACCTTTCTAATGTACTAGGATCTCCCTGTCTTTTTCTTTTTCGCATTCTCTCAAAACGTACTTTTTGAGAAGCATCAATATTTACTAAGACAAAATTTTTTCTTTTCCTTAATTCGTTAACCTCATCGGGATGTCTTATTGAAGTAATACAATATTTCCCGTCTAAATCCATCTTTTCCAAAACTTTTTTTGCTAAAACGCCATTCCCATTTTCTTCTCTTAATTTAGTCCCAAATGTTATAAGATTTTCTCTTATAGGCTCAATCCCTTTCTCTTTCATTATTTCTCTTATAATATCAGACAAAGAAAAACGTTTATAATCGTATTTTTTAGAAATATATTCCGCAATTGTATCTTTACCAGAACAATTAGAGCCTGTTAAACCTATTATCATTTCCATTCTTTTGTAATTAAATTAAAGCGCTTCAACTAACATTTTTTATAAACAGCGGCATGCACGTTTTTTAAGGAAAAATATTGCAAATTCTGAATTTAAAACTATATCAGAGTATGGTCTATCGTAAAAATGCTATATCTTTAACTTCTTTATATATCTGTATATTTCCTTACAGCTTGACAAACTTTTATGACCTATCACATCATAGCTACCAATATATTTTCTGTGAATCTCAAGATTTTGTTCTGATATTTTTTTAGATTGAGGGACGTTTCAACAACAGCACACATGTCTTTATTGATTTCACAACAACGCTCTTGCGATGGAAAAGATACACTTGTCTTTATAAAATCCAAGGCTTTTTAACAGAAGCGTTAAAAGTTGAACAAAACCCAACATGGTTCAAATTATCAACTATCATAATTAAGAACTGTATTAAACAGAGATGTCTTCACAAAAAACACAACCTTATTCCTAAGATAGCACAATCTTTCATTGCGGGAGCAGGATTTGAACCTGCGACCTTCAGGTTATGAGCCTGACGAGCTACCGGGCTGCTCCATCCCGCAGTACCGTTGTACAAAATTTTTAGTTTATTTGTCAAATATTATGTATAAGATTTTACACTGCCTTTAGAAATTTTTCATAATATGTCACAATACGTAAATGCGTCAGAAACATGGACAAAACTTTTTAATTGATAATAATATCGCAAACAACATCATTAAAGCCGCTAACTTGGAAAGAGATGATGATGTTTTAGAAATTGGTCCCGGAAAAGGCATTTTAACAAAAATTACACAACGGCAGGTTAAACATCTTACAGCAGTTGAAATTGACAAAAGTCTGTTTCAGCAATTAAATCATCACTTTTCTTTTCATAATATTAAAAATATCGATATATTAAATACAGATTTTCTCAAATTCGATATACCTAATACCAAGTTAAAGATTATTTCCAACTTGCCTTACAACATAGGTACTGCAATAATTCAAAAGATTTTACCTTTATCAAACTGGACTATTGCTATTTTTATGATTCAAAAAGAAGTTGCGCGAAGACTTGCTGCCCATCATGGAAGTAAAGAATACAGTTATATTTCCATATTTACTTCGTATTATGCAAATTGTAAAGTTTTATTTGATGTTTCTCCTAGATGTTTTAATCCGTCACCAAAAGTTATGTCTTCTGTTGTCAAACTTACAAATAAACTGCCAAAACAGCCTAGTCAAATTTTCTTTGATTTTGTAAAGCATTCTTTTGGTATGCGCAGAAAAACTATTTTAAATTGTATCAGCTTTTTTAAAGATTTAGGCAAAAACCAAGCTATACAAATTATGAATAATTTAAATTTAGTTACGTTTTTAAGACCAGATAAACTGTCAATTTCAGACTTCTTACGTTTGACAAACGAAATGGAAAAATATATAACCCTTTGCATGGAAAAATATGGTCATCTTCGTTAAAATATCTTACTTTTCTAGGACTATCAATTATATTCTATCCACAGCTGTGGATAACTTGAGGACTGCATGAATACTTCTGATCTGTGGGAAATGGTTGTGGATAACATTAAATCATCCATTACCCCTGAAGCTTATAGCTTATGGATTGCTCCGCTTAAACCATTAAATTTTGAAAATAATATTTTTACCTTGGAAGTGCCAAATATATACTTTTCGCAATGGATAGTAAACAATCATCAAAAAAATATTGAAACTATTTTATCGAATTCCCACGGACAGCCCGTAACTCTTGAAATGAAACCTCAGCAGGATATATCGTCAATCATAAAAATAGTTGGAGATACTCCAGAACATATTGATAACAATAACGTTTCCATAATACAGAAAGACCGGATAAATCCTAAATATATTTTTTCTGGTTTTATTGTTGGCGCGTCAAATAGATTTGCTCACGGATGCGCAGAAGTAGTGGCAAAAAATCCCGGAAAACAGTTTAATCCTTTGTTTATGTACAGCGGAGTTGGTCTTGGAAAAACACACTTACTCCATGCTATAGGTAATTATATAAAGCAAACTACACCAAATTTAAAAACTCTTTATGCTACATGTGAAAAATTTGTTACAGATTACATAGAATCAATCCGTTTTGATAATACAGCATCTATTAAAAGAAAATATAGAGATCTTGACTGCTTATTAATAGATGACATACAATTCTTAGTAGGCAAAGAAGCTTCTCAAGAAGAATTTTTTCATATGTTTAACACCCTCTCTACTTCAGAAAAACAAATTGTTATTGTTTCAGACCGTCCTCCTAAAGAACTTGAAGGTATTGAAGAGAGACTTATTTCAAGACTTGAATGGGGAATTATAGCTGATATACAGCCCCCTGATTTAGAAACAAGAATAGCAATATTGCACAAAAAAGCAGAGGAAGAAAGATTATATGTCCCAGATGATGTTATTCTTTATATAGCAACTCAAGTTAAATCTAACATAAGACAACTTGAGGGTTCGCTTTTAAAAGTAACTGCTTTTTCTTTATTTACAGGAACTCCATTAACAGTAGATTCTGCACAAAGAATTCTTAGAGATGTTATTAAACCTGACGGTTCTGCTCATATAACTATAGAAAATATACAAAAAGTCGTTGCAGACGATTTTAATATAGATGTGAGAGATATGAAATCTAAACGCAGAACAGACGCTATTGCGTTTCCCAGACAAATTGCAATGTATCTTTCAAGAACTCTTACCGATGAGTTCTCGACAAATGCTATAGGAAACGCTTTCGGCGGGAGAGATCATTCCACAGTAATGCACGCATGCAATAAAATAAAAGAAAAGATGAACTCTGACCCTTATTTTAACTCAAAAATCAATCAAATCATAAAAAAAATTCGTAGTATGGAATAAGAAATGCAGTAGTTACCATTTTTTTGCAAAAGAAGAAAATGTTTTCGTTAGGATGTAGTTTAGGGATGCGGGCAAGATAAAGTGATGGGGGGGGGATTTAAAAAGAAAAAATGGGGGCTCTTTTAAAAATTTACTGCGGTTTTGGGATATCTATAATTTTCTTTCATGCGTTTTGCCTGACGAGATTTTACATAGTGTGTAAAATCTCAAAAAATATGCTATAATTACGCCGAAGAGATTTCTAAAGCTTACAGCCCTTGTAGATTTTCGCGTTTACCATGTTGGCATTGTTTCGCACTTCATCGCAAAAAACATCAGATACCAAAAAACAAAGGTGCTGTGACAGCGGCTTTGCTTGATAAGGGTTTTTAGAAAAACACAACAATAAGTATCAGAATAATGAAAAATATCTGTGCAAATATAGAATTAATTAAAGATACTATAAATTCAGTCAAAAATGCTTCTGCCGCTGTTGAGCTTGTAGCGGTAACAAAGACGTTTTCTTGTCACGATGTTCTGGAAGCTTTAAAATGCGGAATAGAACATATAGGTGAGAATAAGATACAAGAAGCGTTGCCTAAATTTGATCAGCTTGCTTCTGCTCTTGTCGGAATTACAAAGCATTTTATTGGGCATTTACAGGCAAATAAATCAAGAAAAGCTGTTGAGAATTTTAATTTAATACATTCCTTAGACAGTATAAAACTTGCTCATGATATAAGTCGTCATGCGGCAAGTATAAATAAATTCCAAAACTGCCTTATTGAAGTAAAAGTATCGCAAAAAGTAACTAAAACTGGCATTAGTATGGATGGTGTAAAAGATTTTTACAAACAGTGTTTGCCAATTCCTAACATTGTAATAAAAGGATTAATGGTTATAACGCCTTATAGCGATAATCCCGAAGATTCACGACCTTATTTTAAACAAGTACATAATTTATTTGAAGAGATAAAAAAGTCTTTCGATAATGTCGACTTCAACATTCTGTCTATGGGAATGTCGGACGACTATAAAATTGCTGTCCAAGAGGGAGCAACTATGATTAGAGTTGGTTCAGCGATATTTGGAGAAAGATATTATGGAAATAAGTAAAAAACTTTTTTTTATCGGTTCCGGAAACATGGCTCATGCTATTATAGGCGGTCTTATAGAGGCAAGACTTGTTAAGGCTGAAAATATTGTTTGCAATGACATAGTGAAAGAAAAAGCATTAAGGCTTCAACAAGAATTTGGCGTATCAATCGCAGAAGATAAAGGCGAAACCATGGTAGGAGTAGATATAATTTTTCTTTCTGTTAAGCCTCAAAATATTCTTAAAATGTTTGACGAGATAAGAAGTTTTATAAAAAGAAAAACTATTGTTATTTCAATCGCTACCGGAATAACTACGAGATTTATTGAAGATAATATTCGAAAAGATGTCGCTGTTATAAGAGCAATGCCTAATACTCCCGCACTTGTGCGTTCAGGCGCGACTGCTCTATGCAAAGGCAGATTTGTTACAGAAGATCAACTTCAAAAAGCGAAAAGTTTATTTTCGTCCATAGGAAAAGCTGAAATACTTGACGAGAAAAATTTTGATATTATTACGGCGTTGTCAGGTTCGGGTCCTGCGTATATATTTTATTTTTGCGAACTTATGCAAAAAGCTGCGGAAAAACTTGGGCTAAATAAAGAAGTTGCAGAGAGATTTGCTGTTCAGACTGTGTATGGATCTGGAAAAATGCTTGACACAGCAGGAGAGCCTGCTGAAGTGTTAAAAGAAAAAGTAAAATCTCCAAACGGGACTACCGAAGCAGCATTAAAATATTTTGAGTCTCAAGATCTTTCAGGTATCGTATATGAATCCATGAAACAAGCAATGGAAAGATCAAAAGAGCTTAGCGAATAAATATATACCATTAAGGGGGGGGGAATATAATGATTGTTAAAGTCAGAGTGATCCCTAACTCAAAGAGAAATGAGGTTGTCGGCAGAGTGGGTTCTATTCTAAGAGTAAAAATTTCTGTTCCTGCTGTTGATGGTAAAGCCAACGAAGAGTTATGTGATTTTTTATCGGATTTCTTTGACGTAAAAAGGTCTATGGTTTTTTTGAGAAGAGGTGAAAGAGGTAGGGAAAAAACCATTGAGATTACCGGACGTTCAGAAGAAGAACTTGATGAAACTTTGGATACAATACCATAGAAAAAATATATATGGTTTCCTAGGATAAACTATAGTGGACGAAGAAGAAAAAAAGGATTATTCAAAAACAGTGAATCTTCTTAAAACGGATTTTCAGATGAGGGCTAATTTGCCTCAAAGAGAGCCTGCTTTTGTTGAAGAATGGGATAAGGAACGACTTTATATTAAACTTTGTGATAAAAACAAAGACAAAAAAAAGTTTATTTTTCATGACGGTCCTCCATATGCCAATGCACATATACATATAGGGACAAGTCTTAATAAGGTTTTAAAAGATTTTATTATAAAACATCGCTCTATGTCGGGCAATTATGTGCCATTTACTCCAGGCTGGGATTGTCATGGTCTTCCTATTGAGCAAATTGCTTTAAAAGAAATGAAGACCGACAAAAATAAGATAGATAAACTTGTTTTTAGAAAGCAAGCTGCCGATTTTGCAAGAAAATTCGTCGAGATACAAAAAAAAGAATTTAAAAGACTTGGCATTATAGCAGATTGGGATAATCCTTATCTTACTTTACATCCTAAATACGAAGCATCGATAATAAAAGTTTTTGGAGAATTGGTAAGAGAGGGATTTATTTATAGAAGAAAAAAACCCGTTTATTGGTGCCCAACATGCGAAACTGCTATGGCGGATGCTGAAGTAAACTATGCAGATCATAGTTCGGATTCTATTTTCGTAAAATTCAATATAGTATCGCTTCCTGAAGCACTTAAGACTAAAGAATCTTTACTAATGGATTTTTCCGTTTTAATATGGACTACAACTCCATGGACTCTGCCTGCAAATGTCGCATTGGCATTTAACGGAGACTCTGAATATGTTGCATCGGTGTATAAAATTGGGGATGGAAGAGAAGCTAAACTTGTAGTGGCAAAATCTTTGCTAGAAAATGTTAAAGATAAAATAAAAGCTGTGAGTTACGATGTTGTGTTTGAAGCAAAAGGCGTTGATTTTGTTGATATAAAATGCCAAAATCCTTTGGCCGCAAGCAGGATATCTCGTGGCATTGTTGCCGGGTTTGTAAGTATGGAAGATGGAACGGGTATAGTTCATATAGCTCCGGGACATGGTCACGAAGATTATCAGGCAGGTTTGGAATATGGTTTAGAAATTATTTCTCATGTTAATGGAAAAGGTTTGTATACAAAGGAAGTTCCAGAATTTGAGAATATTCATATTTTTAAAGCAAATCCTTTGATAATTGAGAAACTCAATGGAGAAGGAAAGATTCTAGCTACACTAAAAATAGAGCATTCTTATCCACATTGCTGGAGATGTAAAAAACCTATAATTTTTAGAGCTACTTCTCAGTGGTTTTTATCCGTAGAGCACAATGGTTTGAGAAAGAAATTATTGGATTTAGTAAAGGATGTTAATTGGATTCCAGCTTATGGCGAGACTAGAATGATATCAATGTTAGAAAGCCGTCCAGATTGGTGCTTAAGTCGTCAGCGTTTATGGGGTGTTCCTATACCGGTGTTTTACTGTAAAGATTGTGGCAAACCTCTGCTTGATACAAAAGTTATAGATAAAATATCGGCGTTATTTGGAGAAGAAGGTTCTGATCTGTGGTTTGAAGCGAGTGAAGAAGAGCTTTTAAAAGACACGGGCGCAAAATGTTCTTCGTGTAATTCTGCAAATTTTAAGAAAGAAGAAGATATATTGGACGTATGGTTTGATTCAGGCATTTCTTATGAAGCTGTTTTATCAAGCAAAAACTATAAAGAGTTGGAATTTCCGGCAGATTTATATCTTGAGGGCAGCGATCAACATCGCGGGTGGTTCCAAACTTCTATGATTCCATCGGTTGCGATAAAAGGTAAAACTCCGTATAAAAATGTATTAACTCATGGTTTTGTTGTCGACGGGCGAGGAAGAAAAATGTCAAAGTCTGTCGGAAATGTTATTTCAAGCGAGCAACTAATAAATAAATACGGTGCGGATATTGTCCGTCTTTGGATAGCTTCTAGTGACTACAAAGAAGATATAAGAATATCAGATGAAATTATAAAAAGCTTAAGTGATACTTATAGGAAAATAAGAAATACTGTAAGATTTTTGCTTGGCAATGTAGGCGATTTGGAGTTAAAAAATACTTTATCTTTTAAAAATATGCAGGAAATAGATCAAAATGCGTTAAGCAGACTTCAGCATCTTATATCAAACGTGACTGCTGCTTACGAGAGCTATGAATTTCATAAAGCCGTGACAGCAATAAACAATTTCTGCACAGTGTTTTTAAGCGGTTTTTATTTGGATGCTTTAAAAGATACTTTATATTGCGATAAAAAAGACAGCACAGACAGAATAAGTGCGCAGTCGTCGATGATTGAAATTTGTTCAGTTATAATAAGACTTGTGTCACCTGTACTTTCTTTCACTTCAGAAGAAGCTTGGAGAGAATTAAGAAAATTGATTCCGAGTCTCTGTGAATCTGTCTTTCTTGCGAATTTTCCTACAGCTAATAGTAAATATATTCTTCAGGCCGAGATGTTTGAAAAATGGGAAAAGATATTAGATATAAGAAGAGAAGCATTATCTGTCTATGAAAAATTAAGACAAGACAAAGTCATAGGTTCAAACCTTGAGGCTTCTTTGGACGTAACATACGGACAAAAGTACAATGATTTTTTTAAAGATCTTAAACTTATTAACTTAGTATTTGGAAGTTGGGATGTAAGATATAAAATTTCAGATAAAGAAGATGAATTGATTATAAAAGCTTCGAAATCAGAATATAAAAAATGTGCAAGATGCTGGAAACATATCGATGGTATACAAGATGATTTATGTCAAAGATGCTTGGAGGTTGTTAGATGATGAAAAAACTTTGTCTACTTGGTGTTATTGTTGTTATTTTAGACCAAGTGACAAAATTTCTTATAAGTAGATTTGTTAGTTATGGCTCATCAATAAAGATAGTTCCTTTTTTAAATTTCTTTAATATCACAAATGTCACTAATACGGGAATGTCATTCGGTATGTTTAAAGACAAGAATTCTTTGTTTTCTGTTGTTATTCCTCTATTCTTGTTAGGTTTATCGTTGTTGATTTATAAAAACCGTAATAAAATAAATAAAATTCAACAGTACGCGTTTTGTCTTATTATTGCCGGTGGGTTGGGAAATCTTGTCGATAGATTATTTCGCGGTGCTGTTGTTGATTTTCTTGATTTTGGAATTAATTCGCTGAGATGGCCGTCTTTTAATATTGCTGATTCTTCTAATTGCATAGCAATGTTTCTTATTTTTGTCGATATTATATTCCTCAGCAAAAGACAGAAGGTATAATTATTATGCACCCAATTTTTTTTAGTATATGGAAATTTACAGCTTATTTTTACGGCCTTTTTGTCGGCGTAGCTTTTATCACATCAAATTTATATCTTTCATACTCTCTAACTAAATCGAAAAATAAAGTAATTTCGCAGGATGGATTAGACTCTTTGTTTATTTTTATAGCAATCCTTAGCGCAATAGGAGCAAGGGTTCTTTTTGTTATTACAAATTTACAAGAATATATTTTATACCCTTTGAGTATTTTTAAGTTCTGGACAGGTGGGTTTGTCTATTACGGAGGATTTATTGCTGTAATAGTATATATAATAATATATTCCAAAAGAAAAAAAATCCATTTGTTTAAGCTTTGTGATTTTTTTGCTCCAGCTTTAGCTTTAGGACACGCTATAGGAAGAATTGGATGTTTTTTTGCAGGTTGTTGTTATGGTAAAGAGAGCAATTTACCGTGGGCAGTGACGTTTAATAACGAAGATTCCGTAGCTCTTCAGGGGGTACGTTTACACCCTACGCAGATCTACGAATCTTTAGGTAATTTGCTGTTGTTTGTATGTTTGCACTTTTATTCTAAAAGGGAACATAAAGCAGGCACGCCTATTGCAATTTATTTTATATGCTACGCAGTCTTAAGATTTATCATTGAGTTTTTCCGTGGAGATGATAGGGGAATGCAATATTTTGGATTATCTATATCTCAGATAATATCCATATTTTTATTTGTAACCGGAGTTATTATATTAATAGTCTCTTTAAAAACCTCTAAAAATCTGTCAAAAAATATTGAAAACAAATAAATGCATACTAAAAATTAGTTGGCTATAGCCAACTAATTTTTAGTATGCATTTATTTGTTAGGTGTAAGCAAATTAAGAAGATTAAAAGGGCTAAAATCAGAAAACAGACGGTTAAAGACGATATAGTCAAATCACTTTAAATTGCGCCATGTTGTAATCTCAAAGATTCGGGTGAGTTTGGTGTAAAATCTTCTGTTTCTTACCATTCTTTTTTAACAAAAGCTTATCTTTTCATTTGTTACTGTACAATTTAAAGCGATCTTAGAAAGACTAAAAGAGCAGCAAGCATTGCCAGAGTCAACGACAGTGGGTAACAGACATAAATTCTCTAGCATGGTGTTTGTGATGAATGGGCATCAACCAGTAAACCTACAGAAAACGGATACATAGAAAGTTTTAACGGCAAGCTAAGAGATGAACGTTTAAAAAAAACAGATTTGTATCATTTAAAGGAAGCAAAAGAAACAATGAAATTACGGCGTAAAAATACAGCGTGTGGAGCTTTATCGAAGTTAACTGTTGCCATGAGTAGTTACTAGTTGGCTATGTATTTCCCGACTTTCAAAATATCATCAGGCATATCGACACCAACGGAATCGTGCTTTGTAATAACAACTTTTATCTTTTTACCGTTTTCCAAAGCTCTTAGTTGTTCAAGATTTTCAGCTTTTTCTAAAGCAGACATTTTACTTTTTGAAAACTCTAGCAAAAACTTCCTTTTATACCCATATACACCCATATGCTTATAGTATTTGATTTTCGCATTATCTCTATTATACGGAATTGCAAATCTTGAAAAGTACAACGCACATCCGTTTTTATCAAAAATAACTTTTACAACATTGGGATCTTTAATAACAGACTCTTCTGTCAACGGAAAAGCCGCAGTTACATATTCTAAAGACTTTTCCTTTTTAAGTGAACATACTAGAGTATCTATAAGCTTGGGATCTATCAAAGGTTCATCTCCCTGAACATTAATAAAAATTCCGTAATTTTTTAAAAATCTTAACGCTGTAAAAGCGATCCTGTCCGTACCGCTTCTGCATGTTTTTGAAGTCATAAAAACATTAAACCCCAGTTTTTTTACGGTATCGTAAATGCGCCTATCGTCCGTAGCAACAGCAATAAAATCAATCCCTTTGCAACGACTAATTCTCTCTACCGTATGCTGTATAAGAGGTTTGCCTTTTATTAACACCAAAGGTTTACCTGGAAAACGACTTGATCCATATCTTGAGGGTATAACCACAGCTGTTTTCATTCTTTATAAAAATCCATTATAGTTTTCGTAAGCTCCTGAAGACTTGTTGTAGCAGTACCGAGCTTTCCTACAACTATACCTGCAGCAAAATTTGCGATTTCCGCTGCGCTTAACAAATCAGCTTTTGCTGCCAACGCTAAGGTCATAGTAGAAATAACAGTATCTCCAGCACCGGTTACATCATAAACTTCTTTTGCTCTTGTGGGAATATTCGTAATTTTATTATTGGGTTCAATAAGAATCATGCCTTTTTCACCGCGCGTAATAAGAACAGCGTCTGAATCTAAAGTCTTAAGAATTTTTTTACCAAGAGTCGCAATATCTTCAGTAGTTTCTATATTCTTTGCGTTCATGCCTTTGATTGCCTCTTCTTCATTAGGCGTCATTGTTGTGATTTTTTTGTACTTTCTGAAATTATATATCTTAGGATCTACCGTAACAGGAATTTCATATTTTCTTGCAAGAAAAATCGTTTTCTTTAGAACCATCGGACTTACAACACCTTTTCCATAATCTGAAATTATAACCGCATCTACTGTCGATATTAGTTTTTCTATATTTGCTACGATTTTTGATTCAATATGACGTTCAAACAACTTTTTAACTTCTTTATCTATTCTCACAACCTGCTGATTTGTGGCAATAATTCTAGTTTTTGTAATCGTAGGCCTTTGAGAGTCATAAACCAAATAATCAGTATTAATCCCTTTTTCTTTAAATATCTCAATCAATGATTTTCCAACAATATCTTCCCCTATCGCGCTCACAATAAAGACTTTAGCGCTTAAAGATGTTATATTATTTGCAACATTTGCCGCTCCTCCGAGAGTTTCTGTTTCTCTTGTAACCTCTACAATAGGAACGGGTGCTTCAGGAGAAATTCTCTTTACTTTTCCCCATATAAACTTATCTACCATTGTATCGCCTACAACTAAAATGGTTTGTTTTTTAAACGAAGACACAAATTTTAATAGGTTCATAATTATTCCAAAAAATTACATGGTTTTCGATAGCTTTGACATTTTATAAATAAGATTTATTTTTTAAATAGTAGCAGTAATCTTTAACAGAATCTTCAAGCTCTATAAACGGTTTATCGTACCCTATACCTTTAAGATTATCCATTTTTGCCTCAGTAAAATATTGGTATTTAGACTTTAGAGAATCGGGCATATCGATGTATTCTATGTTTACTTTTTTTCCCGCAACAATAAACATTGATTTTGCTATGTCATTCCATGTTCTTGATTTACCAGTACCCAAATTAAATATACCTGTCTTTGATGGATTTTTAAGCAAAAACCACAACACATTAACAACGTCTTTTATATACACAAAATCTCTGCGCTGTGCACCGTCAGGATAATTTGTATTGTAAGACTTGAATAGTTTTATAATATCTTTATCCAAAACATCGCCAAAATTTTTGCAAATCATGCTGCGCATATCGCCTTTATGGTACTCATTTGGACCAAAAACATTAAAGAACTTTACACCTGTCGCCCTATCCATATAATTATTATTTAAAAGCCACAAATCAAACATGTGCTTAGAAAAACCATACATATTCAGAGGCGACAAATTTCTTATTTTTGATATATCGTCATCATAGCCGAACTCGCCATTGCCGTATGTTGCCGCTGAAGATGCGTAGACAAAAGGAATTCTCAACTCAAAAGCCCATAAAGCAAGAACTTTGGAGTATTCATAATTATTCTTTATGTAATAATCTGCATCTGAAAGAGTTGTAGAGCTGCATGCGCCTAAATGCACGATGGCCTGAGGTTTTGGGACTTGTCTGTTTATAACTGCACTAACAAAATCATTTTTCTGTACATAATCGTAATAGTTTTTACCTATCAGGTTTTTCCACTTTTCACTATTGTTAAGATGATCGATAACCAAAATATCTTTTATACCTTCTTGATTCAATTTCCACAAGAAACAGCTACCTATAAAACCTGCACCACCGGTTAGTATTATCACAAAGACCTCTTCTGATTTAAAACCTATTTCAAAACTACGAGACATATTGTATAAAAAGATATTTTGTACTGTCAACAATACGTATTAGTTAAATTGTTCCTTAAGAAACAATTCTGCCTAAGGCCTACTAAACTGTATCTGCCATGTATCTTATAGTCTTTCTTTGCATAAATACATGCCTGCTAAAATAAACTAAAATCGTGCTCCTTGCCCTATTATCGCTGTGCATATTACTTGCTTGCCTTTAATTTAACTACTACCAACGGTTATTGTATGTCTATTATTCTTTTCGCTTTCGCCACTTTCGCT
>BNVZ01000025.1 GCA_025998475.1 Endomicrobiia bacterium
GTTGGAATATTCCGACTTTGGATATTGGGCGTTTCATCACACTACCGAAAATCCAACCGACTCTGGTTTTGATTCTGTCTTTGCAGGCGGATATGACATAAAGAAAGTCGATATGAATAAATTGGCGCAGGATAGCGCGATTCCGAATGCGCCTGTCCAATACAACGGAAAGGCATACGCGACAATTACTGACGCTTGGACTACGGGTCCGGACAATTCGCATACGGCATTTGTGGGAACTGCGAATCTGACATTCAATCCGAACAGCGGAGCGCCAACAGAAACGCTCACAACAAACTTCGCCAGCAGCGGTTGGTATAATATGACAATGACTGGAACGGGCGATAATCGTTCATTGGCGTTCAGCGGAACGCCGACCAACAATGCCTATAAGTTTGCAACTGCCCCGGCAATTTCGGAAAATGTGACCATTGAATATTTTGGCGACAAACCGCACGCAGTGGCGACCGAAGTGGTTGGCATTGTCAATCTGGGCGAGGCGGCGATGGCGGATGGCAATGACAGATACATTGAAATATCATTCGGCGCGAAATAATAAAATGTATGGATGACAGAATCCCGCCGTGCGGCGGGATTTATTTTCAATGCAAAAGTTTTTAATCGCATTTTTATTATTTCCAATTTCTGCATTCGCGGAATCCGTTGTTATGTCGGACAGGCAATCCTTGCAAATTGCGGACGCGGTTGCGCAGGCAGGCGATTTGGATTCTGCCGAAAAGATTTATACGATAATGCTGAGCAGCGGTGATATTGACATTCGCACTGAATCAGTTTTTCAAATGGCGAACATCGCGGTTGCAAAGGGCGATTTTGACACCGCAATTCGGTATTACCTGATTTTGCTGGAATCAAAACCTGGACTTACGCGCGTGCGGTTGGAACTGGCGCGTGCGTATTTTACGGACGGCAATTATTCCGCCGCCGAGTTTCATTTTCAACTTGTCCGCGCCACACCAGACCTGCCGCCCGAAGTCGCAATGCGCGTTGATGAGTTCTTATCCGCCATTCGTCAAAAAAAGAATTGGACGCTTGACGCCGGGTTCGGCATTGTGCCGGATTCCAATCTGAACTACGCCAGCGGGAACCGCCAAGAATGCATCAACACCGACTTCGGACCGCTGTGCCGACCATTGGAAGAAAAATCGTCAGGCGTTGGATTTCGGTTCTATACCGAAGGAAATTATTATCTGCGATTCACAAAAAGATTCGGATTGCGCACAACGCTCGGACTGTCCGCGCTGGATTTTCCAAAGTCCGACTTTGACGATTATTCATTGAACTTCGCAACTGGTCCGCGATATACTTTCGACCGCGGCGAAATCAGTCTGCAACCGAATGTATCGGCGCGCTGGGATCAGGGTCGGCATTACAGCGATTCTTACGGCGCGGCATTTGATACAAACTGGCAATTATCCGGACGGTGGTTGCTGGGCGGACGCCTATCATACCGCACGACAAAATATGTTGACGATTACATCGCGGGCATTTTGGGCAATGTGGAAGATTACGGAATATCGTTGCGCCCGCGATACTACATAAACAATAAAAGTTATCTGATTGCGGGCGTGGGATTTGACCGCAGCATCGCCAAGGCGGATTATTATTCCACCGACAGCATAAATTATTCATTCGGATACTACGGCGAATTCGGTTGGGGATTGACATTATTCACGCAACTGGGATTATCGGACAGCATTTACAAGGGTCCGCGCTGGTTCGTAATGCAGGACGGCGGCACCGAACAGAAAATCCGCAGCGATTTGGTGTGGCAATATTATGTCCGCGTTTCGCACCGCAGTTTGGAGTTTATGAATATGATGCCAGCGCTGTCATACACCTATATAAACCGCGACAGCAATATATGGTCAAACGATTTTGACAAGCATCGCGTTGAAATGGAAATCGTCAGTCGGTTTTAATTTTTCGTTATTGAATCCGAGCGAATAAGGATTAGATTTTTTGCGTTATTAGCAAAAAATCGTATATCCGCATCGCAAGGATACAAGAATGACAGGGAAACAGATTATCAAAAACACAAACTTCTTGAAATTACGGATTTTCTGTGTATAATGCAGGGCAACCGGGTGTGTGGCTCAGTTGGTTAGAGCAATACGTTCACATAAATCAACTCTGGGAGTAATTATTTAGTAAAAAATCGCCGTTTTCTGCCTTGTTGGGCATTTTATTGATGAAAGTTATTTTTACAATCTCAACAAATACTCAACAACCTATGAATTTCGTATTATACTATTTACTATGAAACTCTATGATTGACATCATATCAGTTTATTGTATAATAGTCAAGCATAAAATCAGAAAAATGCCTGATTTGCAGGGTGTGTGGCTCAGTTGGTTAGAGCAATACGTTCACATCGTATGGGTCGGCGGTTCGAGTCCGTCCACACCCACCAAAGACACTCAAAAGCCCCAAAATGGGGCTTTCCTTGTATATCTGCCGATTCATTATTTATATCTATGCAGTGTATTTATATACAATACTATATAAAATACCTCAAACACGGCATAGATGACAGGTTTTTAATAAAAATGATGATTATTGCGCGAGATAGTCCGCCAAGGTAGCAGTGGCGGCACGCTTGGAGCGCGAGCGCGGGCTTTATGCAAGGGTAATGATTTTTGTTATGTCAAAATTATTTTAAGATAGGGGGGGTGGTTAAATTCATATTTCACAAAAAAGGTTTTGCAATGCCATTTTGTCGCACGGCAAAAAAATCTGCCCCAGAAAAAATTACTGGTTGGGTGTCAATTCGGAAAATTTTACAATCTTGCCGTCTGGTTGTTCCACGAATCCCTGTTTAATATATTTAAGTATTGGTTTTGTTATGTCGTCTGATTCCGTTGCGTCAAGATTCATCAAATCATCGCAAACGGATTCAAATAATTCATCAACCTCAATATTTAATTTGTCGGCATCGGCCACTATTTCTTCAATAAATGTATGCAATGCGTAGTCAGAAAATACATTCAAGAAAGCGCGAAAATCATCCTTGGAAACTCGTTTAATGAAATATGCGTGGAGTATTGGATTCGCTTTGTTATATCGCGCAGCAAAGAAAAAACCGGTATCAAATTCGCACGCTTTCGGGTATATGAGAGCATTCTCCATAAAACTCCAAAGCAACAGGATTTCATCTTTGGTATAAGTTTTTTCAATAGTATGTTTTTGCGCTGTTCGTTCCGCGATAAGCATTTTGCGTTGGATTTTACCAACGCCCCAATACACGACCGGCGCGGCAACAATCAGCAATCCAAGAATTATAAATATGCGTTTTGTGCGTTTTTTCATTTCTTTTTACTTTTGAATTTTATGATTTTGTCATTGAATTGTTTAAGTTCGCCTTTTTCTTGTATTTTTTTATAAAATTCATAATTTAGATTTTTATTATCAAAATACACACCGAACTTTTTATCAGTATTTGAAAGAGCATAACATATTGCATACCAAGTTGCAGTCGGAGGTAATCCGAGATATTGCGCTAATTTTGATTTGCCTCCATTCTCTTCATCATTCATATAGTCAAGTATTTCTAGAATAAAAGCATCATCTAAATCATCTCTTTCTTTTTTTGTTATTTTTTTTCTGTAAGCCCCAATGATTTCATCATTTTCTAATCTGATTTTCCGAGAGAAATTACTTAAATCAATCCCTTCCATAGATTTATATTTCATATCATACATTTGTTCGTATAATATACTTTCTGTGGCCTGCAAATATTGACCATACATATTTACATCTATTATTTGATGATTATTTTTATCCAATGCAAAAACTTCGGTATTTATCAGAATGGCAAAAAATGGAATAATTGACCTTTTCATTCTAATATCCCCCCGTGGAATTTGCGGACGCGCCGAGTAGACCCAAAAACGCCATACCCAATTGTCGCCCGCCCCCATTATTTCTTGGAATACTTGCCGCACCATTTAATTGGCATTGTGTTTCATAACCGCCATTTTTACTACTAACATCTGCACAAGATATTTGATAACTGTCGTCATTTGTATTCACACCAAAAATTTCTGGTAATATAAAAGGCATATAGGATAATAAATAATTTGATGATGAATCCACCGCCGTAATCACATAGTTCGCCACCATTTCCCTTTTGAATTTCTTATCAGTTATATAATATATCGTTATTTGCAAAGTTGAATATTCTGTCTGCACGGTTGTATTTTTATAGCCTGTAATACCATAATTATAATTGACTTTTGAGGTTGTATTTGTGGTAGATGATAATTGTCCGTCATAAGTATAGTTTTTCCCAGAATATGCGCCAGGGGTGTATATAGTGCCGTTTATATTGCCCGAGGTATTTGATTTTGTGTCTATTGATGAAATGCCAGTCTGTCCATAAACCGGTAATTCAACCTGTGTATTTACATAATCATTATCAAAAGCGAAGAGAAACATTAAAAATGGAAATTCTGGCTCTTTACGAAATTGTCTTGCGTTGGCTACGGGCAAGCCCATATATCGCAAGGTGTCAGAAAATTGCGATGCCGCGTTTTTATCAAAAATGTTTTGGGTTGCGGGCATTACAACAATTGGCGTTCTTGGGTCTAAATTATTGAATAAATAAGTATCCGTGTCCGCCTCCAAATAAAACTTATCGCCCTGCACACACGCACACAATGATAAAGCAAAACCGATAACAAATAATTTTCTCATAACGCACCCCTAACATAAAAGACCGCCACAAATCTGGCGGTCGGGGAGTTTAGAAATCAAGTAGTGTATGATTCTGTCGCTTTCGGGTTGCCCCTGTTTTATAGCAAACAGCACCCCGACCATAAACAGGTAGGGATAACATAACGGCGCGAAATCGCACCATTACATCAGAATAACGATGCAATTCGCACCGCACTACTTGGGCTTCTAACAGCCCCGCCGCACATCTCTGCACGACACGATTATTATAAGCATTATAAGGGAAAAACACAAGGGATAATTATAGAAAGGGTCAAGCAAAAATGTATTAAATGTATAAAATGTAAGCCCCTGTATATCTCTATACAGGGGACACAGGGTTTTTACATTTCATACATTCGGCACATTTTCTACATTCTGCGTTGGTTCAATATATGTTGTGCCGTCTTCTCTATATTGTTTAGCGCGACCACAGGCTACAAGGTCTTTCAATAATTCTTCGCGTTCTTTTAATTTCCACCGGCGGCAATAATTGCAAAAATCGGTTCCTGCCATTTTACCGCGCCGCGCGATAATTTCCGCCATATCATTCATAGCCTGTTCGTGGGGGCTGGCGGCGACTTTTTCAATCATACGGCGCATTTTTTCAACAGAATAATTGACAACCGCCACAGCCCACGCCGCACTTTGCGCCGTGATAACCGGCGCGGCATTTTTATATTCGCACGCTATCAATGCCAATTTCTCGGCGTGTTCGGCGGCGCGGGTATAAATATACTTCATATTAGAGCCGCCAGTGATTGCCTTTTGCCGTAATTTGTCCACCGTATCTGCGAATGAATCCAAAATCTGCCGCGCTTCGTCGTCCGGTATAACACAGCGCGGCGCGGATAAATCTGCCGCTCCGACTATTTCGGGGATTTCTTTTGCCAAAGCCGCGCCTGTGGATTTGTCAAAGTTTTTGTGCGCCGGATTATTTGCAGGGGCGATGTCGTCAGATTCTAATACCAACCAGCGCGGTAAAAATCCGTCCGCCACATCGTCAAGGGAAATTGCGTTATACACTCTATCGGGCGTAGAACTTCCCAAAAAACATACGCACGGCTGGATTATATCCACACGGGGTTTTGCGTCTTTTGCGCGGTCGGAATACTCGCCGCCACGAAAGGTAGTATTTGCACTGGTGAATAATTGCGTCAGCAATCCCATTATTTCGGCGGCGTGGCTAGGGGCTTTTTTCCCATTTATGCTCGCTATAAAATGACCGATTTCGTCTATCAAGAATACCCCAACGCCACCGGCTTTATTCAGTGCCGCAAGTAGTCCAGGTGCCGATATCGGATTACCGCAAGCCATTTTACTAAAACTCTCTGGCATTGCGTCCAACAGGATTTTTACAGCAACGCGCGAGCCGTCCTTTCCGGCTCCTGATTCGCCGAGCGCAAACACCATTATATTTGTTCGTAAATTCGTGCGGGTTCGCAAGCGGTGTCCGTAAAATGCTCCGGTTGCGACAATAGCCGCCGCAAGCGCAAGAATCGGCTGTTCTTTATAACTTGTTTCATTGATATAGGTTGCGATTTTTCCCACAAGTCCAGGGGCGTTTAATATCATTTTGTTATTATTCATTATAAAACTCCTTATTTTCCGTATAAAAAATTGTGGATTGCCTGTTCATCTTCACGCGACAACAAGCGTTCATATTCCATTGGGTCGGGGGCGACATAGCCAAAGGTTTTAGCAATATGAAATAATGTTCCTATTGTTATTCCCTTTTCCCGTTGGAAACTTTGCCATTTCTGCGCTGGCTCGCCCATTTTGTATTTAGCCCCGCCACTAGACCAAGAATCAAATAAATTAAATGCCCAATCCGAACCGCTGAAATAATTATGCAATGCCATTCCGACACCCACCCAGTCCATATATTCACAATCCGGCGGTATGCAATCCAACGCATTTCTGATATTTTGTATGACATCGCACTTGCGAACCCAAGGGTCTGGCGTATAGCGCGTGAGTGTGGTTTTTGGGTGTAATAAATCGTTGATTTTTTGCCACATATCAGAAGTGATTGTTGGTAAATCACTCTGCGGAACATCTAAAAGCGAAACACCGCCAATCCATTCATACGATACACCGGTCGGGTGGATTGACGGCGGGATTATTGTTTGTCGTCCGTCCGATAGAACATCGCCAATATGGTGTCCGTCTTTTTGCAGTGCAATGTTGTGTTCGACGCCATACCGATAAAAAGCGGTAAAACCTTTTGCGCCGCGTTTTTTAACTGGCGAATCCGGCACGATTTTTAGTATTTGCGCGTGCAAATCTTGATAATCGGCGTCCAAATCCAACGCGATTACATTTGCCAGCCGCCCCATACATATACCTATATTGCGCGGTATCTTACTCCATTCTGCAATTTGTTCTTGCGTTGGTCTATGGTCAAAATAATATGTCCAACCTGCCTGCGCTGGTCTTTTATCGCCATACACTATGGGAATCGGGCAATAATTTTTTGCCAAGTATTGCGGGGCATATTCCGCAAATGGATTTTGGTGTTTGTTATTTACCATTTTGCGCCCCCTTGTCTGATGAACTGGTCAAAACTGGGGACAATTTACTAGCCAGCCAGTTATCAATGGATTGTTTTTTATAAACAATCCGCCGCCCGAATTTTTGGAACTCCGGCGAACCGCCACGGCTAACCAGTGTTTGCAAAGTTTTTATACTTACGGGACAACCTTTAACTTGCGTCGCATAAAACGACGCTTCCTTGGTGTCCCAAAATTCTTTATCAAATAATGATTCTCTCGTCATTTTTACACCTTTTTTAATGGTTATATTTTTTGTTTATTTCTGTGCCTTTTGGCTATAAACATTTTTATTATGATTTATTTTTCATAAACAGTAAAAACAGCCCCAGGTGTTCCTAGGGCTGTCCGGTGCGGATTTTAAGGGTTTTATTATAACCAATTCAATAATTCTTGCAATGATTCAATGACCGATTCGGTTTCACATTTCCCAGATTTAATGTTTTTTTCAATTTCTTGCACACGCTTATTATCTCTCTTTGCGTCCTTGTATCGTGAATATAAAGAATCATAATTTTCTGGGTCGCCTTTTGTTCCGTTGTATTCGTCTTTATGTCTTTCAAGAATTACAGGGACAACTTGTTCATAACTTGTATAATTGCCTTTTAATCGTTCAAGTTCCATTCGCAAATAAAGTTTTAGCCCCTTATCTCCTTTCAATTCATTTTCTTTTGGGTAGGGCTTATACTTAGGGGCTGACATAGATAAATTGACTTTTTAACAAATAAAAAGCACAATGAACCCTATGAAAATCCGGCATTCTCGGCTTACTTATTTACAGACTAAAAATTTAACGAATTTATTCGTCGCTGGAAGCACTGCACGAACTGCTGCCGAACTGGTCGGCGTCAACAGAAACACTGCCATAAATTACTTTGCAAAACTTCGCAAAATAATTGTTTTTGGCATTGAACAAGAGACCTCTGTTTTTGACGGACCGATAGAAGTTGATGAGTCTTATTTTGGTGGCGTTCGCAAAGGAAAACGCGGTCGCGGGGCTGCTGGAAAAGTTCCGGTATTCGGATTGTTAAAAAGAAACGGCAAAGTTTATTCACAAGTAGTTGAGAACACCCAGCAAACAACTTTGAAACACATAATAACGGCTAAAATCCAACCTGACAGCATAGTTTACAGCGATAAATACAGTTCATATAACTTCTTGAATGCGAGTGGGTTTAAGCACAGAAGAGTAAATCATAGCAAAGAATTTGTAGGTAAAGACAGAAATCATATAAATGGGATTGAAAACTTTTGGAATCAAACAAAACGACATATGAGAAAGTTCAATGGGATAAAGAAAGAGAACTTTAATATGTTCTTGAAAGAGTGCGAATGGCGGTTCAATTACCGCAGTCCAAAAGAGCAGTTGCAAACATTGAAAAAATGGATTAAACTGTATTATAAACTGGTTGATAATGATAAAATAAATTAAATTTATCTATGTCAGCCCCTATACTTAAATCCTTTCATTCCATAAGCAATCGCAAGTTTATGTAGCATTTTACGCACTTCTGGCTGTTTTATATCAACATAAGGCACTTCAAGATAATCACACAAAGCCCGCTCTCTGTCCTTAAATTGTTTGTCTAGGACACTATACTCATCTACTAGCATATTCCATATAAACTCATAATTATAATCCGGGCGTTCTATCGGTGTGTTTAAGATTTCTGGTATTTTTTTCTTTTTCGCCCTTGGCATTTTTATTATCCTTTTGTGTTCAATGCGGTTTCTATTTTTGTTGACACGGCGTCTGCGGCGGCAAGTAATGACTTGTCGACTGCGTGCGTATATCGGGCGGTGATTCCCCTACCACGGCTGGAATGTCCCAACAATGCACCCGTTATCAAATCACTATACCCCATATCCGCCGCAAGCGAGGCGAACGAATGACGAAGTGCGTGATTTTCTAAACCCTTTTTATAAAATATAAGATTACCAGAATCATCTTTTGTTGCAAGTATCATCTTAAACATTTTTAACAAAGCGACAAGGTGTCCGTCCTTTGATTCTTTGGTGGCGGGGAATACATACGGCGAATAATCCCCGTTGCGTTGGTTATACAGATTTTGCAAATGCCGCAATGCCGCGATTCCAAACGGGCGCGTTTGTTTTCCAGTTTTTGTATCGGGAAACCTAAAACATTGATTTTCCCAATCAATATAATCCCATTTAAGCGTTAAAATTTCACTTTTGCGGCAACCCGTCATCAATATCAATTTTAATGCGTCCACGGCGATTTTATGGAATGTCTGCACCTTTGGATTCGCAAACAATCGCCCCAATGCGCAAATCTCATCATAATCAATGAAAATATCTTTTATATTGTTGGCTGGGCGTTTTATGCCGTGCGCGGGATTCCGTTCTATCAATTCGTGTTTAATCGCAAATTGAAAAACACACCCAAGCACCCCAAGAGTGGAAGTTGCGGCGGCAACACCGCCACGCACGGCAACCACGCCACGGGGATTTTTGCTTTTTTCCCTGCGCTGGATTTTTTCGCCAGATTCCACATCACGAACAAACAATTCTATTCGACCACGGGTTATTTCGGTTATCGGCAATCCGCCAATAAGGGGAATTATATGATGATTGACGGCACTGGTATCTTGCAATCTGGTCTTTGGCTTTTTATGCCCGTTCCCCTCGCGCAAATACCACAGGCACAATTCAGCAAGCGTCAATATGTTTTTATCTTGTTGCCGCTGGCTGGTGGGGTCTTTCCCGTATTGTATATCTGCAAATTTTTGCCTGGCAAGATTGCGGGCTTGGTCTGGCGTGATTTTCCCCACACGCCCAAGCGTAAGATAGATGTTATAGGTGTTAATGATTTGTGGCTTTGGTGTTTTCGCCCTTGGTCGGCGATACTTCATTCGCGGTGTTTTTCTTATCATAAATAATAGAACTATTTTAATTTTCCCGCCATTATTCCTGCAACGATTCGCATCCATAATCATTGCATAATTTGATTTGATTATCCTTGACTTTGCAACGATTTTATGTCATAATCATTGCATAAATTGAAAGGATTATCAATGCCGACATATATTCATAACCGAAAGAATTATCCAAAATTTACTTGGGATTCTGCCAAAATTACGGACATTTTGGTAAGGGTTGCCACATTGCAGGGTTCTGTTCTTGGCAAGATGAAACAATTTGGATTCGGAATTCAGCAACAGGCAATGCTGAATGCTTTGACCGAAGAAATCACTAAATCGTCAGAGATAGAGGGCGAGATCCTGAACAGCGAGCAGGTCCGTTCATCATTGGCACGGCGGTTGAATATTCATCTTGAAAATCCTGCAACAGAATCTCACCATATTGACGGAGTGGTGCAAGCAATGGTTGATGCGGTGGATAATTATTCGCGGCCGCTGACAAATGCAAGATTATTTGGTTGGCATTCGGCCTTGTTCTCAACCGGGTATAGTGGAATTCATAAAATCTTGGTAGGCAAATACAGGAAAGAAGAAATGCAGGTTGTTTCCACAAAAGGTTATAGGGATATTGTTCATTATGAAGCCCCGCTGCCTAATGCTGTGCCAAAACAAATGAAAGAATTTTTAGATTGGTTAAACAAAGATGGCAATGAAAACCCATTATTGAAAGCGGCCATTGCACATTTATGGTTTGTGATAATTCACCCATTTGATGATGGTAACGGGCGACTGACACGAACAATTACAGAAATGATGCTGGCAAAGGCGGAAAATACCAACCTGCGGTTTTATTCAATGTCTGCACAAATCCAAAAAGAAAAGAAAGGCTATTATGCTGTCCTGGAACGGACGACAACCGGTGATACTGACATCACCGCCTGGCTGGTTTGGTTCTTTGGATGTTTGGAACGGGCAATACAAGGCAGTTCTGAAATTGTTGGTGCCGTCCTGAAAAAAGCAGAATTTTGGCATAAAAATGCAATCAAGATTCCTGACCCCAGGCAACAGGAAATAATGAATAAATTGTTTGACGGATGGATTGGCAATCTGACATCCGGCAAAGTTGCCCAGTTCCTGAAAACTTCCCCTGCAACAGCAATCAGATTGTTGCAAGATTTGACCGACAAAGGATTCTTGGTGATGGTGGGCAGCGGCCGGACAACACATTATGAGTTACCACAAAATAAATAAATTTATATGAAAGGAAGTGCAATGGCAATGTGGTATTGGACAATAAAAATTATGAATTTGTGAAAGAGGTTGATGACTCAATCTTGAAAAATCACAAAGATAAAGTTATCCATGGACCCTTTTACGGAAAGATATATCAAAACTATTATCAACAAAGGAGCAAAATTTGGATACCGGATTCTCGCGGCAACACACAACACTGATGTTATAAGTCAAGAATTGTTTGGAAGTTTCCAATCTCTGATGCTCCTTGAAAATATGGGCGAGGTTTTATTTGTTTCGGATATAGCCAGTCCGGAGCAGGTAATAAAATTTACAATCCCCATGCTCGCTCAGGCGGATTTGGAACAGATAGTATTTGATTTCGCAATGAAACACAAAATAATTTTATCAGATGATGACGGCGGAATAATTGTATTTGTGGATTAAATGAGTTCTATATATCAAAGGACTCTCGGTATGAAACTCACAAATAACAAAACAAAAGGCAATTTATTTTATTTATTTGGACTGGTATGTTTGGTCACTACCAAGTATGCGGGATTAAGTTTTTTAGTCTGTGATAATGGAATAGATTTTGACTGGGGCACTTTACCAAACTCGGAGAAACACGGACACACTTGGCATTTCGGAAAAGCAAGAAAGTGGGCAATCAATGTCGCCCTCTGTAAACATTTTGATACTGGATTTTTATTCACACTATCAAAATCAACCAGCCAAGAACATAAAAGACACTTTATGGGTTTTGGCTTAGCCCTTTTCGGTTGCAGGATTGTTTGTTGTATGTTAAAACCGCCAAAATCATAATTTCAAGATGCAACCGCCGGTGCATAATGATATGTGCTTCGTGTTGTAATTCCAAAATGTTTCGCAATTTTACCCCGCGATACTTTACCAATCATACCTTGCAATTCCGTTATCGCAATATCATCCAATTTCTTTTTCCCGCCTTTATATTTTTTCAATAATTTCGCCACCGCAATCCCCTCTCGCTGCCTTTCCAAAATAATACTCCGCTCCCATTCCGCCAATGCCCCGAAAATAGTCAATATAACTTTGTTCATCGGATTGCTTGCATCATTGGATAATATCAAGTTTTCTTTATGAAAATGAACCGACCCGCCGCCAGACGGAGAAAATCGTAAAGGCTTTGCCCTTGACTTGCAGGCTTGCAAAAAGCAGTGAATCTTGATACAATGAATACCATGGGAGAGACAATGGAGATACGAGGAAAAGGTGTCGGCAAAAGATACAAATCGCCCGCAGTTGCAAATTATGCTGTCCAATGTTCGTTCCGGTGACATTATAAATGTGCATAGCATTGACAGGCTGTGTCGGAATTCAAAAGAATTATCAACAAAGGAGCAAAATTTGGATACCGGATTCTCGCGGCAACACACAACACTGATGTTATAAGTCAAGAATTGTTTGGAAGTTTCCAATCTCTGATGCTCCTTGAAAATATGGGCGAGGTTT
>BNVZ01000026.1 GCA_025998475.1 Endomicrobiia bacterium
TTACAACGCTAAATATTACCAAATATAGCTTTTCTTATGCTTTTAGGCGTTACACAAAATGATAGTGTATCTTATATGCACTATGCTGTCTGCTTTTTCAAGCGTTTCCATAGCCTAATTGTACTACAAGCGGTGCCCTACAGCAAGTTGTGGGGCAATAGTTTAACAATTAAATTTCAAATCCAAAGCGTTTTCTTCTATTTCTGTATCCGTTAGATATTGCTTTTTAAGTCTTAAATCTCTTCAAAGTGCTTGCGCTCGTTTGTTATTATGGTTGTTCTATTTCCTTACTTACGAACAGTTTGGAAAAAAGTCTAATAAATACCTCTCTCTCGACAGACTTGCATCTGTCACCCATTTTTTTAAAAAAAGGGAACTGTCGTGCTACAAAAGATCAATACCCCGCGTCAAGCTACACATATCATCTCTTTTGCAAAAGGGGGAATTACTACAAAAGACCAAAGACACCAAAACAAGCACAAGAATTGACAGCAGTCTTAATAGTTTTAGAGACACCGGTAATGTCTACTTTCTGTTTTTAAATGCTTTTAAAGTATTTTCTAAAAGCATTGTTATAGTCATAGGACCTACGCCGCCCGGCACAGGTGTTATTTCTATATTCATATTCTTAACTGAATCAAAATCAACATCGCCAATTAAACCATCAGCTGTTCTATTTATTCCGATGTCAACAACCACGGCTCCGTCTTTGATAAATTCTTTGTTTAAAAATTTCGGTTTGCCAATAGCTGCAACAACAATATCTGCGGTCTTGCAAATCTCTTTTAAATATTTTGTTTTAGAGTGCGCCATTATAACTGTTGCATCGTTTGCAAGTAAAAGCATAGAGAGTGGTTTGCCTACGAGATTAGATCTTCCTATAACAATTGCGTTTTTACCTTCTACTTGTATTTTTGATTTATGCAGCATGTATATAACACCAAGCGGCGTACATGAAACCAAAATATTTTTTTTAATTATTTCGTCCCAGCTTTTTGATAAATTAAGGAGACCTGCGTTGAAAGGATGCAATCCGTCAACATCTTTTAAAGGACTTATCGCATTGATACAGTCTCCAGCTTCTCTACTGTTTGGAAGAGGAAGCTGCAACAAAATACCATCGACTTCAGAATTGTTATTTAGCTCTCCTATCAAATTAATAATATCTTCATTAGACGAGTTTCCGCTAAGGTTATGATGAAAAGATCTTATTTGCGCATCTTCGCATGCTTTAATTTTTGATTTGATATAGACTTGGCTTGCGGGATCGTCGCCCACTAAAATTGTTGCAAGACCCGGCGTTTTTCCCGTTTCCCGCTTAATCTCACTTACTCTTGCTTTTATTTCTTCTCTTCTATTGTTTGATATTTTCCTACCGTCAATTAAATTCATTTTTATCTCAAATATTGGTTATCGTTAAACTGGAACCATTTTGTCCAAGGCCTGACCACGCGCAAGTGTACATAATATTCCAACATTTTGCAAGCGTACGTAGAATCTCGCAATGTATTGGACTTTTGTCAAACAAAGACAAACGGATTATAACAACGATGGACTTTTAATAAATGGCATATTTTTTATATATAAAATCATCTTTTTACGGTTTGCTGTATCTTTAACGGTAAACCTATTCTTAAACGACAAAAACAGTCCACAATATGTGTTTTTAGATTTTACAAAAAAAGGGGAAGTGTTATATTAACTGATTCGTATTGTTGGGGATTTCTGTTTTCTTTTAGCGGTAAGTAGTTTTATATCGTTGATGCCCTTGCTTAAAAGTATTTCTTTGACCGTTTTCATTGCAATATCGTGCGTATTGTGGTGTTGGCTTATATGTGTGCTAGGAAAACATATTTTAGACTGTCTTTGCTTGTAGAAAGTTGCTTAATTGCGCAAATAGCATCTGCAGCATCTTCATTTGATAAATGTCCCCAACTACTTGCCGTCCACTTTTTATTATCATAAGGTCTAAAACTTAAATCCAACATCATTGTATTATAATTTGACTCTATAACTAAAATATTACTGTTTATTAATTTTTTTATGATAGCGCTGCAGATTTTTCCGGTATCTGTCAGATACCCTATCTTATATTTTCTTGCATTTAGTGTGGAAGAGAAAGTAAACCCCAACGTATGGGAAACATTTGCATCTTTGTGGTAAGCGTCAAAAGATTCTACAAAAATATTTTGAATTTCGACATTTTTGTAAAAAGGTATGCTAACACATTCTTCAATTTTACTACCATATTTTTTATAGATATCTTCATAAGAGTCTTCATGTAAATAAATTGGAATATTATTTTTCCAAAGAAGACCAAGCCCAGAAGCGCTTAAATGATCAGTATGTGCATGCGTTATGAATGCTGCTGTTAAATTTTTAGGGAGAAGTCCTAATTTATTAAGATTTTCGACTACATATTTAGAACTGCAGCCACAGTCAATTAAAACAGTTGTTTTTTTATCCCAGATTACTGAGCAATTACCGCTTGACCCACTTGCAAGAATACAAAAATTTAAACTCAAAGTTCTTTTGCCACTTTTTCTATAATTTTAACTGCTAAATCAATTGTTGAATTTATGTCTTTAATATTGAAAACAGATGTTGGCGCGTGAATATACCTTGTAGGAATGCTTAAAATTCCCGTGAGAATACCTTCCCTGTTTGTGTATACTATAGCGCCGTCGGTCATACCTCCATCAATTATATCTATTTGATGCGGAATATTATTTGCAAGTGCGACTTCAAGCATAAGTTTACGAATTTTCTGAGGAACTATAGTTCCTCTCCCAGAAGCTTCTATCATGGTTATGACAACACCTTTCCCAAGTTTTAAATCTGAAACTTTTTCTTCGATTCCGGGCATATCGCCTGCAATAGTAGTGTCTATAACAAGGGCAAAATCAGGATTTATTTTAAAAGAAGAAGTCTTTCCGCCTTTTAGACCAACTTCTTCTTGCGCAGTAGCGCATGCGTAAATCTCTGCGTTAAGATATTCAATTTTTGCAAGCGCTTCCATCACTTTTAACATGGCATAACAGCTTATTCTGTTGTCTGCTGCTTTACCGTAATAAAAGTCACCATTTAATACGCCTGCGTTGGGTTCAAAAATTATTTGGTCGCCTATATCTAAAACTTTTAATACTTCATTTTTTGATGAAAGACCTACATCTATAAACATACTTGTATACACAATAGGTTGTTTTGTTTCTTTGGCCGTCATTAAATGAGGTGGTTTTGTTCCTATTAGTCCTGTTATAAATGCGCCTTTTTTATTAATAATTTTTACTATTTTTCCAGGGAGAATAGAATCATTTATCCCGCCGACTTTAATGAAGTATATGTATCCATTTTTATCGATATGTTTTACAACCATACCAATTTCGTCCATATGAGAGGCAATCATTATTTTCTTTTTGCCTTTGCTTATTTTTCCAATAACATTTCCAAAATTATCGGTCTCAACGCTTGTGCATATTCCAGAAAGAGCATTTGTTATAATTTTTGCGACATTCTCTTCGTAGCCCGAAATTCCGTCAGACATCAATAAATCTTTTAAAAGTTTTTCCATTGATCACTCCAAAATGTAATTTTCAAGTTAATAACCTAGTCTCTTTAAAAACCCATGGTTTTAGTAGGTTTTTGTATTTATCATGCCGAACTTGTTACGACATCTTGTTGTAAAAAAACAACATTAAATATCGAAATAAGTTCAAGAATTGACAAGGGCTTGGCTTTTGTTTACGAAAAGCGAAAGAACAAACAGCATTCTAGCTGGGACAAAAGAAAGAATCATTTGTTTTGTTATGTGCCTAAGTTTGAAATGGCACATTTCACGAGCTAAAATGCTTGTTGATTCTTCAACAGAATGGTTTTTTATGAGGGTATCGAATAAAACTATTCTGCGCGATTTCCCAAATCCATTAAAAAACGCGGTTGATTTTGTTGAACGTTTTGAATTATCCATTTTAAATAAGCCCTTAATTTTAAAATTTTCTTTAATTTTAAAATTTTCTTTTTGCCTGTTCGTGGCAATTTGTATGTCTTTTTGTACCTTGGTTTTGATGAAGGTTTTTTGCTTTCAGTGTTTGGCCAAGGCTGTATCGGTATTCGGGTATAAGTTACCCCAATCAGCAACGATCTATTCAGAGTTCGGCAAAGACAGTGATACTTCCCAGCCTAAAATTATATTCCATGCTACCTCAAGCCCCGCCATTCCAAATTAAGTCCTTAATTCCATCGTTTTAGTGCTTGAACTTGCTAGATCTTAACATTAACAATGATAGATACTGAATTGTACTTTGTCATTTAAGTTTACCCTCAAATGTCTTAAGTTACGGGCTTGCCGCAAAGTAACGCAATGCAAAGAAGCTTATTTGCTGATCTGTATTTTAACACTTTAATATTTTAAAATCACTGTTGCAAATCTTTTCCACAAGCAAAACACATGAAAAAATTTCTTAAGGCGGCTGGTTTTAAGTCCAAGCAAATTTCATAAACTGCAATTTGACACTGTCGACAGACAATTGGGCAGAGATGGAGATAATAGGCAAAAATAACAAAGAACTTTATATTTATTAGGGAAAAATATAGCATGAGGAAGAAAAATTTTCGTTAGGAGGTAATTTAGGGATGCGGGCAAGAGAAAATGATGGGAATTTAAAAAGAAAAAGAGCTTTTTTAAAAATTTGGTGTGATTTTGGGATATCTATAATTTTCTTTCATGCACTTTGCCTGATGAGATTTTACAGTAAGTTGTTTATGAGATTTATTTTTGCTATAACTATAAGTGGTAGGATTTGTATGAACAGGCCTGAAGATAATAGTATAAAAAGGGGGGAAAATGAAATTTTCTGCTAGTGAAGCTTTTGAAGGTGCGCTTAAAATTTTTAGTCAGAATTTTTTTGCTGTATTTTCTTTGTCGATATTCTCACTAATCATTCTTCTGTCTTCGGTCTTAATCCAATTTCTTGCTATAGATTTTACTTCTCTACGGAATTATCTCGCTTTTCCATTACGGGATTATCTCGCTTTTCCATCTCCAGAGACACTTGCTGCAGCAATAACTACATTAGGAAGCATGCCAAAACAACCACTTTGGCTATATGCGACGGTAAACCTTGCGTCGTTGTTAGTATCCTCGGTATCTTATTTGTTTATGAGCAGCGCGTTATTGCCTGCTTTTGCTGGGCATAAAATTAAATTTAGAGATTATTTTTCAGATTTTAAAAAAGTATTTAATTACTTCTTTGGATGGGTTTTATTAACAGCATGGTCGCATATTTTTGCACTTGTATCGTTTTCAGCTTTTGTTTCTGTCCTTCTTCTTCTTGCTCTTGTTGTGGCGTCGATAGTGTTGTTGAGATATAGCATCTTCTTCGATATCGAAATACTAGACGGAAACCAAGTTCTAAAGTCCTTTAAAAACAGCTCAAAATTAGTATCCGGTAACTTTTGTAAAATAATTCTGCTTTTGCTTTTGGTGGAATTGATAACGTTAATACTTTTTGGAATAGTAGCTATTGCAGCAGCGTTGATTGGGATAGTGTTGTTTAAGTCGTATTTGATTACAGGATTGATAGCGATTTCAGTGATGTTGCTCGCAATATTGATTATGGTGCCATTTTTCAATTTAGTCCGAATACATGTATATACTCAGTTGTCGTTGTCTAAATCAAATTCTTTAGGAAACGACGACTAAAAACAGAAAGCTGTATCTAGAAGCGTAAATTATATTGCGACGCTGTGTTCGATGATTGAGTAATAGCTAGAGCCAATTGTAATGCTTATTAATTTTGGAATTTTAAGCATAGAGTTAATTTCAGAGCAACAACAGCAGCTGGCGTTGCAGGTGTTAAAGAAGGTCGTTTGTTACTTCGCATAATTATTATGACCAGCAATAAGTTGATGAAATATGATTTTTAGAGCCGAAAGAGGCAAAAAGCATAATATTATAGGCATCACTTCGCTTTGAGTTGTGCTACGACAAATAAAAAGATAAGCTTTTGTTAGGAAGTGGATGAAACAAAAAAAGGAGGGTGAGATGTCAGATATAATTTTAAAGGGGAATGTGCACAAGTATGGTTCAAACGTAAATACGGACGAAATAATACCAGCAAGATATTTAAACACAACAGATCCCGTTGTACTTGCAAAGTATTGTATGGAAGATATAGATAAAAATTTTGTAAAGAATGTTAAACCCGGTGATATAATAGTTGCAGAAAATAATTTTGGTTGTGGGTCTTCAAGAGAACATGCTCCTATAGCAATTAAAGCGGCAGGTGTTTCTGCTGTAATTGCAAACTCTTTTGCAAGAATATTTTTTAGAAATTCTATAAACATTGGTCTTCCCATATTAGAATCACCTGAAGCTGTGAAAGCAATTAAAAACGGTGATACTATAGAAATAAACCTAACTCAAGGCATCATAAAGAATATAACTAAAAAAGAAACTTACCAGTCTCAGCCTTTTCCGGAATTTATGCAAAAAATTATTAAAGCAGGTGGGCTTTTAGGGTATATAAAAGAATAATCTGATTTTATTAAAGACCTTCTTAAGACCAACGATAAAATTTATTTATTGAAACTTGATATCGAAGGCGCGGAATTTGATACTTTAGAAGATCTCATAAGCACGGGTGTTTACAAACATATTAAATTCATAGTTTGCGAAACCATGAACGTTTTAACAAAGAACTTGGAGAAAAGTTTAAACATCTTAAACAAGTTATAGATGAAAAGGGAATAACCAACATTTATCTTGATTGGACATAAAAGGAGGGGAGGCGATGCAAATGTCTAAAACTTATAGAATAGCTTTGCTGCCGGGCGACGGAACAGGTCCAGAAGTAATAAGAGAAGGGGTAAAAGTAATTGACGCGGTAGCAAAAAAGAATGATTTTAAACTTGATTTTGTAAATTACGATATTGGCGGAGCAAGATATTTAAAAACAGGGGAAGTGCTTCCTGAAAGTATCGTAGAAGAATTTAAAAAGTTTGACTCCATGTATCTTGGCGCAATTGGACATCCTGATGTAAAACCTGGAATTCTTGAAAAAGGAATCCTCTTAAGACTTCGTTTTGACCTTGACCAGTACATTAATCTGCGTCCAGTTAAGCTTTATCCTAATGTTGAAACGCCTTTGAAAGATAAAAAACCTTCAGATATTGATATGGTTATGGTTCGTGAAAACACAGAAGGTCTGTACACGGGAGCAGGCGGATTTTTAAGAAAAGATACTCCTTACGAGGTAGCAACTCAAGAATCTATAAATACAAGATTTGGTGTTGAAAGATGCGTACGTTATGCGTTTGAGCTTACTAAAAAGAGAGCAAAAAACAATAAATTGACATTGTGCGGCAAAACTAATGTTTTAACTTATGCTTCAGATTTGTGGCAAAGAACTTTTAACGACATTGCGAAGGAATATGCCCAAATAAAAGGTGATTATGTAAATGTTGACGCAGCATGTATGTGGCTTGTCAAAAATCCCGAATGGTTTGACGTAGTTGTTACAGATAATCTTTTCGGTGATATTATTACGGATTTGGCAGCAATGATTCAAGGTGGAATGGGCGTAGCAGCTGGGGGAAACATCAACCCAGAAGGCGTATCAATGTTTGAGCCTATGGGAGGATCTGCACCCAAATATAACGGAATGAACATTATAAATCCTATAGCAACAATAAACGCAGGTGCCATGATGTTAGAAACACTTGGAGAATCAAAGGCCGCAAAAGATGTGGATAATGCTGTAGTAAAAGCTTTGGAATCAGGTAAAATTAAAAATATGTCTGCCGGGAAAATGGGTCTTTCAACAACGGAAGTTGGCGATTTAATAGCTTCTTACTTGTAAAGGCGCACAAAAATGTGTCTTTTTTAAGCTAAAGTTACTAAATCCATCGCAATGCCCCAACCGTAAGGTTTGGGAAAATTGCTAAGGTTTTTTGAAAAATAGTTTCACAAATCTACTACTTTTTGTGAGTGAATTTTTGCTTTTTTATTAAAAAGGATAAAGTTGGATTTGAGAATGACAAACCGTCTTGTTGTAATTATGGCGTGGTGTCCATTCCCGTAAAAGTAGGAATCCGAGTTTTTGTTTAGTTTTTAAAACATATAGAAACCAGGGGAAACACAAAATGAAAAAGTATAAAGTAGCAATTGTAGGCGCAACGGGAGCGGTAGGACGTGAAATGGTCAAAATGCTTGAAAGCAGAAGCTTTCCTGTTGAAAGCATAAAATTTTTAGCTTCTGAGCGTTCTGCTGGTCAAAAGTTAGTATACAAGGATACAAAAGTAGCGGTTGAACTACTTACAAAGGATGGCGGTAAAAACATTGATATTGCTCTTTTCAGCGCAGGCTCGGATGTTTCTAAAGAATTTGCGCCTTTTTTTGCTGCAGACGGCTGTTTTGTTATAGATAATTCAAGCACATGGAGAATGGATAAGAACGTACCGTTGGTTGTCCCTGAAGTAAACCCTCATGATTTAAAAAAAGACAAGAGAGTTATAGCAAATCCTAACTGCTCTACTATTCAAATGGTTGTAGCCTTAAAACCTTTGCATGACTTTGCAAAAATAAAAAGAGTTATTGTTTCAACATACCAATCTGTTTCAGGAGCAGGACAAAAAGGTATTAACGAGCTTACCGAACAGACAAAAGCTTGGGTTAGAGGGGAAACTTTACCTTTAGCAAGCAAGTTTCAATATCAAATAGCTTTTAATCTTATCCCTCAGATAGATGTTTTTACTGAAAATGGCTATACGAAAGAAGAAATGAAAATGACAAACGAAACAAAAAAAATTATGGGTGATGATTCAATAGAGGTAAGCGCTACATGTGTAAGAGTACCTATATTTCGTTCGCATTCAGAAAATGTATGGATTGAAACTGAAAAATCAATATCACCTGTGCAGGCAAGAGAATTGTTAGCAAAAGCAGATGGAATTCAGCTTTTAGACGAACCTGAAAATAAAAAGTATCCTATGCCTTTATTTGCTGAAAATATGCAGACAACCTATATCGGGAGAATTCGTGCAGATATTTCAACGAAAAATAGTGCCTTAACGTTTTGGGTTGTATCTGACAATCTTTTAAAAGGTGCAGCATTAAACGCAGTCCAAATTGCAGAAACTCTTGTAAAAAATGAATTTGCTTAAGAAAATAGGATGAAGATTTTAGTTGCTTTTGTGTTAAAAATAAAAAAAATTCTTAATAACAAATATGAAAATAATTTAAGATTAAAAATACAAATCTCGTTGTTCTACGTCATTCTACTTCTAATAATTTTTAGTTTATCTCGTTTATTGTTCTGTATTGTTTATTGCGATACGTTCGCATCTTTGTCATTGTTGGAAAAAGCTAAGGCTTTTGTCTACGGGTTGCGGTTTGATATTTCAACCATAGGTGTTTTTATCGGTTTTTTTATAGCATTGATGTTTTTGCCAATATCAAAGAAACAAATTACTATAATAAAAATTTTTAATGTTTTAATGGCACTTTCAACAATGTTAGTTGTATTGCTTTTGTGTGCAGATTTTTTTTACTTCCCTGAAGTTAAACGGCATATGACAGAAGAGCTTGTTTTGGCATGGATGGAAAGAAGTTTTATAATTCGATACGCTATAAGCAATTATTGGTGGGCACTATTAGTAGTGTTTGTATTAGTATTTTTAACAATTAAATTTACATCGAAACTTATAAATACTGGGTTTACACCTCCTCCTTCAAAAAAATTACAGAGATATTCTTTAATCAAAAGTATGTCTATTTTTATTGGTGTAGCTTCATTGATAGTTGTAAGTGTAAGAGGTCGATTGGATAGGCGCCCTTTAAGCACAAACGATGTCTACAGAGTGACAAATAAAACAGAAGGCGCACAACTTATGTTAAATGGCATATTTACGCAATATAGGTTGCTGCTATCAGAAAAAAGATACTATGATAATATTAACGATTATCCCACACATAAAGCCTTACAAAATGTTCAGCAACTTATTTTAAGCCAAGGACAAACTATACCTGATAATAATTTTCCTTTAATGCGTCGAATTAAAATATCAAAAAAAACGTCCGAAAATTACAATGTTGCAATTATTCTACTTGAAAGCTGGACACCGCGCTACATCGACTCTCTTAATGATAAAAATACAAAATACAACGTTACTCCAAATTTTGATGAAATAGTTAAGAATGGTATAACTTTTTCAAATGCTTTTGCAGTGGGAAACAGGAGTTTGTTGGGATTATCAGCATCTTTTTCGGGAGTTCCTTTGTTGCCGGGAATGATATTTACACATAGTATAGATTTAATGAATAACAAGTCGGCCATGCCTGATGCATTCAACAAAAGAGGTTATTTTACAATGTATGTGCAATCATCGCAAAGGGACTCAGTGATGATGTGTTACGCAGCTAAAAATACGTTAAAAGTTCAGGAAAGTTATGGCAAAGAGGATATTCCACTTATTAAGAAATATCTAGCTGGTATTGATGATGGATATGATTATGAAATGTTTGATTTTGCAGCTAAAAAAGCAACGCAATCTCACAAGAGAGGGCAGCCATTTTTTATTTATTTGTTTACAGGATCAACCCATGTTCCTTTTGTCTCTACTACAAAAGAATTTGAAAAATATACTCCAAATACGCTTGAAAACAAGTATCTCAATAGCTTATATTATGCCGATTATTCAATAAATCATTTTTTAGAAATAGCCAAAAAAGAAGGATTTTTCGACAACACCATATTCATTTTTATGGCAGATCATACGCAGAGATATACTTATGATGACAATACTATACAAACAGCGTTTAGAATTCCTTTTGTAATTTATGCCCCTAAAATTCTAAGTCCGCAAAAGATTGACTATACAGTTTCTCAGGTGGATTTAATACCAACCCTATATCATCTTTTTGAAATAGAAGATGCTTTTTCAACTACAGGAACAAATGCTTTAGATAAAAACGCTAATCATTTTGCCTTAATATCAGATGGGGCGAATATAGCATTAGTGGAAGGAGACAATTACATAAAACACGACCGCAAAAGAGTGGTGCAATCATCTTTTAGCAACCATGACAGTAAAAAATTTAAAACGATGCAAGAAACACTATTGTCTTTGGATAAATCTATTGTAGAACTTTTTAGAAAAAATAAGTGGTACAACCCCACAAACTGGATGGTGCACGTTGATAATGCAGCTAAATAAACAGATTGCAGCGGCAGATATTGCTTAGCTGCCTAAACATGAGGAAAAGAAAATTAATTTCTTATTGCGCCGTTGCCACTTGCCACGTATCAACCCACTTAAAAAGTTGATAAAAAGACCTTAAAAGGAAGTATAATTAGGCGTTCATATAAGACCTATCAAGGTAAAACTGTTTACAACAATTGTTAATAATGACTAATAATTTACGCATAACAGCAACAATAGCAAGCATTTTAAGTTTACCGTTACTTGTCAGTTTTTCATAAAAGGCTTTTAAGACATTAGACCTCTTGCATAACTAATATATAAAAGCACAATAGAAGTACTATGAAACAGAAAAAGAAAGCATGTGGGTCGCGGGTGGAATGGGTTTAGGCGATTAATGGGAGTAAAGAAAGGGACGTTTGACAAAACAAAGGATAGCAAGGAGTAAGAAAAGAAAAAGGGGGAGTGGGTGAGCAAAGAGAAAATTGAGTATAGCAAAGATGGTAAAGATGATGTTTTAGTACTTTAGGGCAATACCCAAACATATTGTCACTAGAGACAGCTACAATTTCAGCAAAAGTTGTGGATATAGACATAGAGTGCATTAATGAGTAGTGGGGAATCAACTAGATGGGAATAGGTATTGTTAAGGAAAACTAGTTATCGTAAGGAGACAATGTCAGCAAAAGTTGTGCATATAGGACTAAAAGCATGTAGAAGAAGCATTAATGAGTAGTGGAGAATATGCGTTAGATGGGAAAAGATTCAAAATAGTACAGAACAGATATATGTCACAAGATACGCTTTGAATTGCAATTTAACTCAGGGTTCAGGTGTTTGTAATTTTGAATTTAACACTTAAGTTGTACAAGAGGTCTATTACATAAAACAAACCACGCATTGTATAGGTTAGTATAGGTCAGACCAGATAAAAAGAAACAGCCAGCAGACATCAAAAAAGCACTAGCAATAAAGCAATACATTGGAGATAGAAATGAAAAACAAAAAAAATAACTTTAACTTCACAGCAGATGATATAAAACCTATTCACAAAGATTTTTCAGATTTTTATGCAGACCATTTGAAAAATAAGCCTTCTGAAATAAAGCATTATAAGGAGCAACTCGTTAGGGATTTTAACAAAACAAAAGACGCTCAAGTATTTTTAGAAGGATTAAAAACAATAGCGATAGCGGAAGGCAAAATCAAAGAATTGGCAAAAAATGCAAAAGTAGAAAGAACAAGCGTATTAAGAACGCTATCAAAAAATCATAGTCCGTCTTTCGAAAACGCAATGTCATTTGCAAGCGATTTAGGGATATGTCTTGCAATAGCCAAGATAACATAATTTAGCCCTTTTA
>BNVZ01000027.1 GCA_025998475.1 Endomicrobiia bacterium
GGGCAAAAGAAACGGTTTTGCAGGGGCATTGAAGATTAAATACACATTTTAGTTTGACTTATCTTTTGAATTTTTGCTTAAAGCCCTTGCTCATTTGCCCTCAAAAGCAAACTTCGCTTAAAGGTTTACTTAGCAAAAAGTTCAAAATTACTTGCGTCCTTTGGATAAAGCTTTGCTTTTTTAGGAAACTCAAAGGAAACAGCGCAAAAGCTCTTTTGTCTTTATTTTACCAAAGAAACTTTACTCGAAAGGTTGCTTTGACAGTCTTATCCAAAAAATCTCAAAGCTAAGCTCTTGTCAATTTTTGAGCTTGTTTTGGTAACTGACGTTGTTTCGTTTCGCAAGACGGCTAAAATATTAATGTAGAGGAGGGAAGCGTGCATGAGAAGCGATCAGATAAAGAAAAGTGTGCTAAGAGCGCCTAATAGATGTTTATTGTATGCCACAGGAATAAGTCCAAAAGATTTGAATAAGCCTTTTATAGGCATTGCTTCGTCTTTTTCGGATTTGGTACCCGGGCATGTTGCAATGCGTGATTTGGAGAGATATATAGAAAGAGGTATTGCTGCAGGAGGTGGAGTGCCTTTTATTTTTGGTGCTCCTGCTGTATGCGATGGTATAGCTATGGGGCACAGCGGCATGCACTATTCGTTGGGCTCAAGAGAAATAATTGCTGATTTAGTAGAAATAGTTGCTAATGCTCATATGCTAGACGGGCTTGTTCTTTTGTCAAATTGCGATAAAGTTACGCCTGGTATGCTTATGGCTGCTGCAAGAGTTAATATACCTGCCATTGTTGTTACCGCAGGTGCCATGATGACTGGAATGTATGAAAAGAAAAGACGCTCTATGGTCAGAGATACATTTGAAGCAGTGGGACAGTTTCAAGCGGGAAAAATTACAGAACATAAGCTGTCAGAATTGGAAATGGCTGCATGTCCAGGCGCCGGCTCTTGTCAGGGAATGTACACTGCAAATACTATGGCTTGTTTAACGGAAACAATGGGAATGTCTTTACAAGGGTGCGCTACTGCTCTTGCTGTAAGCGCAAATAAAAAAAGAATCGCTTATGAGTCGGGGATGAGAGTTGTTGAACTTGTGAAAGAAAATATAAAACCGTGTGATATTTTAACATTAGATGCTTTTAAAAATGCGATTACTCTAGACATGGCCTTAGGCGGCTCCACAAATACAGTTTTACATCTTCCAGCTATAGCAAATGAAGCGGGAATAAAACTGCCGTTGGAATTGTTTGACGAAATTTCCAAAAAAACTCTTCAAATTGTATGTTTGGAACCAGCAGGTGACCACTATATGGAAGATTTGGATAATGCTGGCGGTGTGCCTGCCGTACTATTTGCAGTTCAAGATAAGTTGGCTCATTCTAAAACGGTAACGGGTCCCGACGTAGTTGAAATTGCAAAATCATCAAAAATTTTAGATGAAGATATTATAAGAGCAAATAATCCATATAAACATGAAGGTGGTATTGCGGTGTTGAGAGGCAATATTGCTCCTAACGGCGCTGTTGTAAAGCAGGCGGCGGTAAGCGAAAAGATGAAAGTTTTTTCAGGTAAAGCGCGCGTGTTTAATTCTGAAGATGATGCTATGAAATCTATACTTGGTAATAAAATTATAGCGGGTGACGTTGTTGTTATAAGGTACGAAGGTCCCGCAGGTGGACCCGGCATGAGAGAGATGCTCGGTCCTACAAGTGCGTTGCATGGAATGGGATTAAGTGACCGTGTAGCTCTTCTTACCGACGGACGCTTTTCCGGAGGGACAAGAGGTCCATGTATAGGTCATATTTCTCCGGAAGCGGCAGCAGGTGGAACCATAGCCGCAATTAGCGATGGTGATGTTATAAATATAAATATACCAGAAAGAACGTTAAATGTTGAATTAACAGATGAAGAAATAAAGGGAAGAATTGTAAAGGCTGTTAAGCCTGAACCAAAAATTAAAACTGGTTGTATGGCTCGTTATGCCAAACTAGTGCAATCAGCTGACACCGGCGCTGTTTTAAAATAGTATGAAAAGGTTAATTTTGTTGGCAGAGCGCGATGTGTCTTTGAGGGAACAGCCGTTTCTGGTGCGCTTTTTGAGCTAATCTTGTTGGCTATGCTCCTTTTTGGTAAATTTTGTCTGTTTTGCTTGGTAAATATTTCAAAATATTGTCCCTTACAAAACAGCCGAAGCTTCCTCGAGAATCTAAAAAGCGCAAGTATCGATACATAAGTTAGCTGGTCATAAAGTGCAGTGTTAAAAAATAATATGCGCTTAGGAGAAGGCAAACATGCAACAGAAAACTGGAGCCCAGATTTTAGTAGAAAGCTTATTAAAGGAAAATGTCAAGATAGTTTTTGGACTTCCCGGCGGACAAGCTTTACCGATATTTGACGCTATTCATGGATCGAAGTTAAATTTTATTTTGACAAGACACGAACAGGGCGCTGCACATATGGCTGATGGGTATGCCCGTTCTACAGGTAACCCTGGCGTATGTATAGTTACCTCAGGACCAGGAGCTACAAATATAGTTACAGGGCTTGGCGTTGCCTATATGGATTCTGTACCTATGGTTGCAATTACCGGGCAGGTCGCAACGAACGTAATAGGGCAAGACGCATTTCAAGAGGCTGATACTACAGGTATTACAAGACCTGTAACAAAGCATAACTTTTTGGTTAAAGACGTAAAGTGTTTGGCAATGACCATAAAAGAGGCATTTTATATTGCAACTACAGGAAGACCAGGACCTGTTTTAGTTGATATTCCCATTGATATTCAACGTGAAGTTTGCGAATTTACTTACCCAAATAAAGTTGAAATACGTTCATATAAACCTACTTACGAAGGACATCACGGACAGATTAAAAAAACCGCCGAAATCATAAATAGCAGCCAAAGACCCGTTCTTTATATAGGGACGGGAGTTGTTGTTTCCGGTGCGGAAAGAGAAATTGTTGAAATATCACAAAAAGCTGATATTCCGGTTACGAATACTTTGCTTGCCGTAGGCGCGTATCCTTACGATACGAATTTAAGCTTGGGAATGCTTGGAATGCACGGCACTTACTGCGCAAACAAAGCCATACAGGCAGCTGATGTTATTATAGCTGTCGGCGCAAGATTTGATGACAGATGTACAGGCAAAGTATGTGATTTTGCAAAAAAAGCAAAAATAGTTCATGTCGATATAGATCCTACAGCAATATCAAAAGTTATTTGCGTAGACATTCCAGTAGTAGGCGATGCAAAAACAGTTTTAAGGGCAATGTTGTCTTTAATAGATAAAAAGAAAAGAGGAGAGTGGCTTAAAACAATTGACGAATGGAAAGCGGAACATCCTTTATCTTATGACAGGAACGATAACGAACTTCATCCGCAGTATGTAGTTGAAAAAATTTCAGAACTCGTACAAGGCGAGGCAATTATTTCAACTGATGTCGGGCAGCATCAAATGTGGTCGGCACAGTATTATAAAGCAAGGCATTCTCGTTTGTTTTTAACTTCCGGTGGGCTTGGTGCTATGGGGTTTGGTTTTCCGGCAGGCATAGGGGCAAAATTCGGCTATCCTGATAAGGAAGTTATAGTTATAACCGGCGACGGTTCTTTTCAGATGAGTATGCAGGAGATGGCTGTTGTAGTTTCAAATGATATCAATATTAAAGTTGTTATATTAAACAATCAATATCTTGGTAATGTTCGCCAATGGCAGGAAATGTTTTATAACAAGAGATATTCTCATAGCTGCTTGGCTAGACGTAAAGGATGCCTTGAGTGGTGCAATAGTCCAGACAGAGGCAAGTGTCCTGTTTATATACCTGATTTCGTAAAGTGGGCTGAGAGTTACGGTGTTTTAGGGATGCGTGTAACTTGTAAAAAAGATGTTGAACCTGCTTTAAAAAAGATGCTAGAGATAAAGGCTCCAGTTGTTCTTGATATACGGGTTGAAAGAGAAGAGAATATTTTCCCAATGGTTCCTGTAGGAGCATCTCTTGACGACATGTTGATTAGAATGAACGGATAATTAGGATATCATTTAGACCATATTTGCAAAATGCCCTTTTCCATAAAACGTTTGTTCTTTGGTGTTTGGCATTAACTTTTTGCTACACTACGAGAATAATCTTTTAGAAGTAGGAGGAGTACATTATATCGAAGGGAATCGTTTATATCGTACGTAATCCTTATATTGCAGTAACAGAAAGGCAAATGGAGTTTTTCTTATACCCCGGGTGTTTAGTAAATGCAAAAATGGATACGGCAGGTTGTGTAAAGTTCGTTGGGAGTTGCTACTTAACAATCTGTTTTTAGGTATTATAGTTGAATTATTTTAAGTTGCGCTATAACAAAAAGAAGATAGGTTTTTGTTAAAAGATGGCATAAAAGAGATGATTTTTTTGCCAAGCTTGCCCGCGTTTTAAAACTGCGGTTTGGGGCGGTTTAGATATGCACAAAGTTCTTTGTCACTAAGAAACTAAAAAGGAGAACATGATGATTCAAAAAGCTATTAAACTTCGAGAAGATCACATTAGATTTGGTTTTTTGCAAATTCCCGTTGACGTCGGTATCTCTTTTGCTAGCGATTCTTCCGAAAAGTGTGTGGTTAAAAAGGTAAAGGTTTTGTATAATTAACAAACGGAGGAAAGTATGCGTCACATGGTTTCAGTTTTAATGGAAAATAAGTTTGGTGTGCTTGCAAGAATATCAACTTTGTTTGCTGCTCGCGGATTCAACATAGATTCACTTTCTGTAAGCGAAACCGAAGATCCTGCGATTTCGAGAATGACTATTGTTGTTAAAAGCGATGGCTCTATTCTTGAACAGGTTACAAAACAGTTAAATAAATTGGTTGACATTATAAAGGTCAACGATTTTACTGATTGCGCTACTATTGAAAGAGGTCTTGCTCTTATAAAAATAAATATGACCAAATCGTGTCGAGATGAAATTATCGGGTTAATAGGAATGTTTAGGGCAAGAATTGTAGATATATCACAAGATTCAATTGTTACTGAAATAACTGGTGATGAGAATAAAATTGATGCTTTCATGAAAGTGGTTATGCCTTATGGCATAAAAGAAACCAACCGTACAGGCATTGTTGCTTTGACGCGAGGCAACACCAATAAGGCTAAATAACAAAAACAAATTAAGGAGGACGAAAATGGCAGATGCAAAAATGTATTACGAAAACGACGCAGACTTGAATTTTTTAAAGGGGAAAACTATTGCAGTTTTGGGTTATGGCAGCCAAGGGCATGCCCACGCTTTAAATCTTAGAGATTCAGGTGTAAATGTTGTTGTTGCGCAAAGATCTGGTGGAGATAATTATAAAAAGGCTATTGAAGATGGTTGGAAACCTGTAAGCGTTGCCGAAGCAGTCAAAGATGCAGACTGGGTTTGTATTCTTTTGCCGGATGAAGTTCAAAGAAAAGTTTGGGAAGAAGATGTAAAGCCTAATATTAAAAAAGGTGCTGTTTTAAGTTTTGCGCATGGATTTAACATACGTTTTAAACAGATTATTCCTACAGCAGATTTAGATGTAATCATGATAGCTCCTAAGGGGCCTGGCCATTTGGTAAGAAGACAGTACGAAGAAGGCAAAGGAGTTCCCTGTTTGATAGCTATTGAGCAAGATTCGAGTGGTAAAGCAAAGGATTTAGCTCTTGCTTATGCAAAAGGTATCGGCGGAACAAGATGCGGAGTTCTCGAAACTACTTTTAAAGAAGAAACTGAAACCGATTTGTTTGGCGAACAGGCTGTTCTTTGTGGTGGGTTAGTAGAACTTATCAATGCAGGTTTTGAAACACTTGTTGCAGCAGGATATCAACCAGAAATTGCATATTTTGAATGCTGTCACGAGGTAAAACTTATTGTTGATTTGATATTTGAAGGCGGGCTTGGCAAGATGAATTATTCAATTTCCGATACCGCAGAGTACGGTGAATATGTAACCGGAAAGAGAGTAATTACAGACGCAACAAAAGCAGAAATGAAAAAAGTTTTATCGGACATTCAATCAGGTAAATTCGCTAACGATTGGCTCGAAGAAAACAAAACAGGCAGACCTTTCTTCAACAAAACAAGAAAAGAAATAAGCGAAAGAGTGATTGAGAAAGTTGGTGCTAGGTTACGTTCCAAAATGTCTTGGTCAAAAAATAAATAATAGCTTTAATAACGGGTTACGTGCTTTCTCGGTGAATTTTACTTGCTTTATTAGGGTTTTAGGGCAAAACGCATGAAAAAAGTTTCTTGAGGCGACTGATTCTAAACTCAAAGCAAATTCCATGGACTGCAATTTGCTATTGCTCTGCAATAATCAAAATCAAGAAAGCCTTCATGCGTTTTGCTTGGGGTAGCGTCTAGAATTCGTGATTCCTGCGGGTTTTCGTATTTACATTAGACCTCCCGCACAATTAATACATAAGGGTTTTGTTAAATAGGTCAAAGCTAGTACAAAAAACAGGATAGATTTTTCTAAAACGACAATAAAATGATTACTGCTTCAAGATGGTTTTAAGATTTAGATACCCACGCCGCAAATCCAACTTGAAATAGTGATTAGTCCCGATGCAAATAGGCTTTAAGTCAGTATGGGTTTTTGAGCATATTTCAACTCACACTCACATCTTGCACCAAAACAAGGGTAAGCTGTTTATGACAAGCAAAACCAAGAAAAAAATGATAAAAATATAGAATATCTTTAGAGACACCCATATACAATACGCAGTAAATATATGGGGTATAAATTTGTGAAAACGAAAAAAGTAGTAATTGCAATTGCTTTATTTAGTCTTGTGTTAAGTTTGTGCGATAAAAAGAACGCTTTTCTTGTAAACAGAAGGACTGCTACTTCAGAGAAAGTAAAAGAAATTAAAATAGATCCAGCCCTTCAAGAACTCGTCGACGCCATCCCCGGCCTCGACCACGAGCACCGCATCATCCTCATCACCCTCCTCAACGCCCTCTACCACAACATCGACCACTCTCACCTCATCAGCGTTCTCTTTCACCTCGCCACCAACGACGAACATGCCCTCCTCATCAGGGTCCTCGATGCCCTCGACAACGATGACAACCGCAACCGCCTCGTCAATGCTTTCTTCAACCTCACCTACAACGATTACCCCTACCTCATCGCCTTCCTCGCCAACCTCAACCCCGCCATCTACCACCTCGTCATCCCCTTCCTCCACCCTCCCAACCTCCCTCGCCTTATCGAAGTCCTCGCTGCCCATCCCGACGACAGCCACTTCAACCTCACCCACCTCATCATCCGCTTGCATAGCTAACATATAAAAGTACAATAGAAAAGTACTATGAAACAGAAAAAGAAAGCGGGTGGGTTAGATGGAATGGATGACCTTATTAGCACTAATGCCAAAATTACAAAGCTATCGCAAGAGAAATTGCTGCTTTAGCTTGTATTGCTCTTTTGCGCAAATGAAAGTGGTAAGACTTTCAAAAGGTGTAGAACTTCTGTTGGACGACACTTGTTAAACGAATGCTGTTTATGTGCGCTTTGGTTGCTATTAAATCCAACAATGTCTTAAAAGCCTTCTTTCGAAAAACTGACAAGTAACGGTAAACTTAAAATGCTTGCTATTGTTGCTGTTATGCGTAAATTATTAGTCATTATAACAATTGTTAAAAACAGTTTTTCTTGATAGGTCTTATATTAACGCCTAATTATACTTCCTTTTAAGGTCTTTTTATCAACTTTTTTTAAGTGGGTTGATGCATCTTCTTATTCTCTACGGTGCAACTTAAAGTGATTTGGCTATAGTGGTTTTTTTTCAGGTATGCCTGTTTTTCTAGGAAATTGCATAGGAGTATCCTTATATTTTTTAAAAACTAAAACACAATAGTCAAGCTCTCGTTCAGGAAGATTATAGGAAATGGCTCTTTCAAATTTTGCTCCTAAATATTTTAAAGCATTTTCTACTGCAGGAACACCTTCTTTGTGACTTTCAGCAGATTTTTTTGTTTTATGCGTTATAAAATATCCACCGACTTTTAACAGGGAATTGAAATTTCAAGGTTTGGGGAAAATTTACTTACAGCTCTTGATAGGACAAAGTCGTATTTTTGTCTGTATAACGGCATTTGCCCTATCTCTTCAGCTCTTTTGTTTAGTATTTCCATGTCAAATCCCAATTTGTTATTTACGTTTTCAAGAAATTTACATTTTTTCGTTATGGACTCAACTAATGTAAATTTAATGGCGGGAAACGCAATTTTTACTGGAATTCCTGGCATTCCTGAGCCTGTTCCTAAATCTACAGCCTTTAAAGTTGCAGAGGAAATTATTGTTATGTTGTTTGTTAATACGTTACTTACGGCTTTTGCGCTGTAAAGAGAATCGCAAAAATGTCTGTATATTAAATCTTTATCGCTTTTGAATGAAATAAGATTAAACATTTTATTCCATTCGTTAAGTTCATGAAAATATATTTCAAATTTTTTACGCATTTCACTTTGGAAAAAGGATATAATATTTCTTACAACGTAGTCTTGGAATTCATCGAAAAGCGCTTTATTGTCCATATTTATACCCTAATCTTTATTTTCTAACGCTTTGGAATTTGAGGCGTACTCATTAAACCCCTATCGCAAAGAAAAAAACTGTGATAAAACCCAATAATTCTAGAGAAACCATTTTTTTATTTCCTTATTGGTTAGCGCCTTATTATTTTTTTCATAAAAAGGATTTGTTCTGAGTGTCAAAGACAGTATGGTATACCACAATACATTCTTCTGTCAAGATGATTGTAAGCGTTAAACTGTCGTTTATTTTTTGTTTTGCCGTTTGTTTTTTGAGCAAGTTGCAGTCGATTCTTGTTTTTTCGAGAAGACAGCTAGTAATAATATTCGTCTAGCATCTTAAAACAAAACTTTGGTAAAATCCGCATTCGTTGTAGAATCATAGTTTTTAACCCCACTGTTGTATTGATAACTCAAACCTGCATGACAATAAGAAGGAGTTTGACTAATAGAATATAAATTTGTAGAATCTCTAGCGTTGCGGTATTGGATGTCTTTCCAAACGGATCTTTTGTGTAAAAGGGAATGTTGCAAAACAAGATGGGAGATTTATTGCTGACAATTATGCTAACTTAGGCCAAATTGTCGTTGGGCTCTTATAAAAAACGAATAAATAGTTGCAAAAGAATAAAAAACTGTTAACAGCCTCGACCTTTGCAAAATATTAGAAATGTGCAGGCAATGCCCTTTTTAGAGGAAAACAATCGTTACCAGAGAGACTATAGTTATCTCAGGAAAATAAAAGTTTGGAGTTGAAGTAAAACATGATATTCCTAAACGTCAAAAGTAAAAAAAATGAGTTTATTTAAAGTCTATAAAAAGAGGTAAATTATGAAAAGTTTTTTCGTTGGATTAGTGATGGTGTTGTTTTTTGCTGGGGATGTTTTATCGGCAGTGAAAGTTGTAGATAAAACAACGGTTACTGACAAAACGCTGGCTGATAAGACGCTGGCTACAGTGAATGGAGAGCCTATTTTTATCTCAGAATTCGACCAAATTTTTGAAGTAGCTAAAAAAAGTAAAAGTATACCGGCATCAAGCCTAAAAAGTGAACTTAGAGACCCTATTCTAGATCAATTAAGTCTAGATCAACTTAGAGACTCTATTTTAGATCAACAAATTATGAATGTTGTTTTGAAACAAGAAGCAACAAAACAAAAAATAATGGCCCCAAAAAGAGAAATTAGTGACAGAATTAATGAGATAAAAAAAGGGTATAAACATAAATCAGAGTTTGATGCAATACTAAAAGAAGGAAATATGACACTGTCTGATCTCGAAAAAAACATCGCCGATCAAATTATCGTTGAGAAATTTGCACAACGACTTAAAAATGATATGTATTCTAAAACTAAAAAACCGTCCGAAATTGAGGCAAAATCTTTTTATGATGAAATAGTTACAAAAATGAAAGGCGGAAAGACAAATATTACCGGAGAAGAAGAAGTGCTTGCAGAATTTATAGCAAAACTTTTAATAAAGAAATACGAAGAACATGTAAGACTAATAGGAATTTTCATCAGTTGTCCTAAGGGAGCATCAAAAGAAAAAACAGCTGAAGCGCTAGACAAAATTGCAGCAGTAAAAAAAGAACTTAAAAATAAAAAACCAGAAGAATTTGATGACGTAGTAGTGCACTTCGAGGATGTTGCTTCAAAATCAAGAAACGGAGATATTAGACCATTTGCAGGGACATATGTAGAGGAAGATCTTTCTTCTGTTATGCGTAAAATTGTTTTCTCGAAAAATGTTGGTGATTACACAAAAGAACCTATAAGAGAAGATGATGGATACTACTTTTTAAGGGTTCAAGAAAAAACAGCAAAAATAAACATAACTTTTGCCAAAGTTAAGGATTCTATAGTAGAAAAGTTATATGAAGCAAGAGTAAATAAGAAATGGAAGGAATCTGTTGATGAGTTAAAATCAAAAGCAAATATTAAAATAAATAAAACTTGGTAAATGTAATTGTGACTAAACCTCGTATAGCGATTACTTTAGGGGATCCTGCGGGCGTAGGTTATGAAATAGTCCTCAGGGCTGTAAATTCTTCGGTTGTAAAAAGAGTTTGCAGTCCTGTTATTTTCGGGGATAAGCAAAGCCTAATACAAGCACTGCCTAAAAATTCTAAAGCCAGTATACAGTTTGAGTTTATAGAGTGCTCCAGTATTGGCAGTTCTTTAAAATTAGGCATTCCGTCAAAAAAAGCTGGGGTAATTGCTGTTTCTGCAATAAATGAGGCCGTAAAATATTGTATAGAAGGAAAAACACATGCACTTGTCACCGCTCCTGTTTCAAAAGAGTCGTTAAAAATGGCAGGTATAGAGTATCCTGGACATACGGAATTACTTGCAGCACTTACAAACAGTAAAAAAGTGGCAATGCTTATGGCATGCAACAATATACACGGTGTTATGGTCACAAGACATATTCCTGTTTCAAAGATTCCGGAAAATATAAAAACGAAAGATATCGTTGAAACGGTAAAATTAAGCGTAAATTTTATAAAAAAAGCAAACTGTAAAAATATAAAAGTGGCTTTGTGCGGTCTAAATCCTCATGCCGGAGACAATTCAATTCTAGGTTCCGAAGAGAAGGAGTTTATATTGCCCGCATATAAAATACTAAAAACGTCAGGCATTAACGTAACAAAACCTCTCCCGGCAGATTCCGCTTGGTTAAAAACAAAAAACGGACAATTCGATTTAATATGCGCTATGTATCATGATCAAGTAATGATAGCTTTAAAATGTATTAATGCGTCAAAAATAGTGAACGTTACGGCAGGGCTTCCTTTTGTAAGAACATCTCCAGGACATGGAACAGCATTTGATATTGCAGGTAAAAATAAAGCAGATGCAGGAACAATGATAGAATCAATTTTATATGTCGTCCGTTATATAAAAAGATGTTTTAATAAAAATTGAAACGGACCATTGCCCTATTTTTAACGTTAAGACCCATAAAATGCCTTTACTTATCAATGTAAAATTGCAAAAACGTGTCAAAAAAATCAAAATTATCGCTGGTAAATATCAGAAAATTTAATCTCACAACTAAAGACAGAACAATGCCCCACAAACAGATAAAAAACAACAAGTGTTGTCAAAAAAGAAACAGTTTGCCTAGAGAAGAAAAATAAACCGAGAAAAAAACAGAGGAATGGAATATAAATGGATAAAATAGTAATAAATGGTGGTAGAAAATTAAAGGGCGAAGTTATTGTTTCAGGAGCAAAAAATTCTGCTTTACCTATTTTGTTTGCTACTTTGCTTACCGATGAATCCGTGACAATAACAAATGTTCCTTCTCTTGCAGATATAGATACAACGATAACATTTTTAAATTTTATAGGTAAAAAAATCATTAAAAATGGAAACATTGTAAAAACTGATTATTCAAATAAATATAGGCAGCTTGCGCCATATGATTTAGTAAGAAAAATGCGTGCGAGCATTTTAATCATGGGACCATTGCTTGCAAGACTTAATAAGGTTGATGTGTCTTTACCGGGAGGCTGTACTATAGGTGCAAGACCTATCGACATGCACTTAGATGCGTTTAGAAAAATGGGCGCTCAAATTTCAGTTGAAGGTGGGTATATAAAAACTTTTGCAAAAGACGGTCTTAAAGGTGCAGTTGTAAATTTAAAATTTCCAAGTGTAGGCACTACTGAAAATGTGTTGCTTAGCGCAGTTTTGGCAAATGGCAAGACTACAATTGTTAATGCAGCCACCGAACCTGAGATAGAAGATTTGGCAAATGTTTTAAATAAAATGGGCGCTAAAATTACAGGTGCGGGGACAAAAAAAATTGTAATAGAAGGTGTATATAAACTGTACGGTTTTACTCATGAAGTAATTCCTGACAGAATTGAAGCTGCCACGTATATGATTGCTGCAGCAA